>PLBW01000171.1 GCA_003135475.1 Acidobacteriaceae bacterium | reverse complement strand
GCGTGCAGCTTCTGTTCGCGCAGGCGGCGGCACACCATCTCCGACAGCCGCGCCAGTGTCGCTTCCAGGGCTTGCGCGTCGCCGGTATCGGCGGAGTAGGTGTGCTCATGGCTGATGGAACGCGGCCCGTCGTCTTCGCCAATATCGCTATCGAACCAGGCGCCAGCGTCCAGGCCGCGGGCCTTGCCGGCGAGCGCCAAGCCGAGGGCGCCAAAGTTCGCCTCCAACCAGCGTTCCTCATGCCGGGCGAGATCGCCAATCTTCTGGATGCCCTGTTCGAGCAGGCGCTTCTCCATGACCTTGCCAACGCCGGGGATCTTGCGCACATCCAGCGGCGCCAGAAATTCTGCTTCCCCGCCCGGCACAATCCACAGCACGCCATTGGGCTTGGCCTGGTCGGAGCAGATCTTGGCCAGCAGTCGCGAGGTGCCAACTCCGATGGAGCAATTCAGTTGCGTCTCCGCTTTCATCGCGCCGTGCAGCGCATGGGCGGCGCGCATCGGCGGCCCGTGCAGGCGCTCGGTGCCGCTCATGTCCACGTAGGCCTCGTCAATAGAAACCATTTCCAGCTTGGGAGAAAAGCGGTCGAGCACCTGGTAAACCCTGGCGGAATAATCGCGATAGCGTTCGGGATGTCCGTCCACGAAGACGGCGTGCGGGCACAACTTGGCGGCGGTGCGCAGCGGCATGGCCGAATGGACGCCGAACTTGCGCGCCTCGTAGGACGCCGCCGACACCACGCCGCGCTCGTGGCGCTGACCGCCAACTACCACCGCTTTACCTTTCAGCGAGGGGTCGAACAATTCTTCGACCGAGACAAAGAAGGCGTCCATGTCGACGTGAAAGATGGTGCGTGGGGACATGCTGTGCGCGATTTTACAACCAGCAATTAGCGATTGGCAGCTAGCAATTAGCTCTTAGCTCTTAGCTCTTAGCTCTTAGCTCTTAGCTCTTAGCTCTTAGCTCCTAGCTTTCGCCACCGGGAATGGCACTGGCGGGGATATGGCGCTGCCCTGATGCGATACCTGCCCACGGCGAAGTGCCAGATGCTAGTGCTAAATGCTAAGTGCTAAGTGCTAAATGCTAAATGCTGTTGGCTAATCGCTCTTCCCGATTTGAACTTCCGGCGCATTTTCTTTCCCCGAACCGGAAACCATCGAAGTCACGATCTGAGAGGTAGTTGGACTGCAAACCCACCGGGAATGAGTTTCATTCTGGAACCAGAGAGAAGGCGACGGTGTTCCCGGTTTTCCGCTGATCGGGAAATTCCCAAAAGAATCAACGCCTAAGCGCGACTGGGAATTTGGCAGCAGCCGTGCACTCTACAAATGCGGTTGCAAGGCAACCAGAGAATCTGAATCATGAACCGAGCCAGCCATAATCCGATCGGCAGCGCAAAGCAAGCGAAACCCATGGCGAACCAATCTGGTTACCTTGCGATTGCCTGCGATGACGAAACCAGCCAGATGTTCTCCGCCGGGCAAGGACGCGAGGAGTGCGATACGGGAAATCCGTGCTCCTCGCGGGCCCTCAGCGGCGGCTGCGCGGCCTTGGTGCATGAGCTGGCGAACACTACTACCGCCGTACTGATGAACGCCCAGGTGCTGGGATGGAGATTGCCTCCCTACAGCCGATTGAAACGCCCGCTGCTGGAAATCGAGCGCAGCGCGCAGCGTGGCAGTGAATTGATGAAGTGCCTGCTACGCCGGCTGGGGACCGATGGAATGGATCCGGCAGAGGAAGAGAAGCGATGTGTGCAGGATGACGGGTTGGGGTTGACTGAGGCGGTGACGGCCCAGGAGCCGGGCGCTGACTCCGGGAATGCGGAGAATCTGCCGCCCCGGACGAATTCCCGCCCGGCTCCTGGTTTTTGCTCAGTTCCGGAAGTTGAACTCACATCGACATGTGACGGTTGTACTAGTGCGTTTCCCAAAAAGGGATGATGGTAATGAGTACGAAGGCCCAAATCAACTCCGTGCCGCCACTTGGGAGCGAGCTCGCCGAAGAAGGGATGTCCAGCATGCATGCCATTGACACCGTGGCAGTTACCGAGCCGAGTTGCGAGACCAATGGACTGAACCTGTTGATCGTCGACGATGAGCGCTCGATGCGGGAGTCTTGCCGGGAAGTCGCTCACTCGCTGGGGTTTAACACCCGGGTGGCGGACACCCCGGAACACGTCTATCAGGTGCTCGACACCAGCAGCACCGATGTCGTGCTGCTGGATCTTCGTCTGCCGGGCAACAGCGGTCTGGAGGTTTTGCGCGAGATCAAGCTACGCCGTCCCGATACTCTGGTGATTGTGATGACCGGCTTTGCCACGGTGCAATCGGCGGTGCAGGCCATGAAACTGGGCGCCTACGATTACGTCACCAAACCCTTCAACTTCGAGGAACTGCGCCTGCTGCTGGAGCGGGCGGCAGCCTATCTGAAGCTCACCGCCGAAAACCGCCTGTTGCGGGAACAGGTGAAGTCGAAGCACGGCTTCGGTTCCCTGGTGGGGCGCGCGCCGGAGATGGAGAAGCTGTACCGCATTATCGCCAAGGCCGCGCACAGCACCCATCCCGTGCTGATTCTGGGGGAAAGTGGAACCGGCAAGGAGCTGGTGGCGCGTTCCATTCACTACTCCGGGCCCTTCCGCGACCGTCCTTTTATTCCGGTGGATTGCGGCTCGCTGGTTCCGACCCTGATCGAGAGCGAGTTGTTCGGCTACGTGCGCGGCGCCTTTACCGGCGCGGTGCGGGCCAAAGACGGATTGCTGGCCACCGCCGAAGGCGGCACGGTCTTTCTCGACGAAGTGGGCGAGCTGCCGGTGGACCTGCAAGCCAAGCTGTTACGTGCCATCCAGGAAAAAGAAGTGCGTCCGGTAGGCGGCACCCGCGCCATACCCATCAACGTGCGTATCCTGGCAGCCACCAACCGCGACCTCGATGTGGCGGTGCAGCAGGGGACCTTCCGCCGCGACCTCTACTTCCGTCTGAACGTGCTTACCTTGCGCATCCCTCCCCTGCGCGAACGCAAGCAGGACATTCCTTTGCTGATAGGCAACGTCCTGGAGCGCATCAACCGTGCGACCCAGATGCCGCACAGCGTGGGGGACGATGCTCTGCGTCTGATGCTTAACTACGATTGGCCGGGCAACGTGCGCGAACTGGAGAATTGCATAGAACGCGCCTGCACGACCTGTTCTCTTCCCACCATTCACATTGCCGATCTGCCGACCCAGTTGCGCAATTTCCAGGCGCAAGCCAAGCCGCCAATCCCGGTCTCCGATCCGGAGACCATCACTCCCATCGCCGAGTTGGAGAAGCAAGCCATCCTGCACGCTATCGAGGCGCTGCAAGGGGACAAGCTGGAAGCCGCGCGCCGTCTGGGCATCGGCAAGACCACGCTGTATCGCAAGCTGAAGGAATACGGCTCGGCGCCCTGAGGCTCCTGGCGATGCGCGCAAATGCGGCGCGCATTGCCCGAAAAAAGCTCTGGGCCAGAGCGGTTGGACTGATCAGCGCCGCCCCCGGCGCCAGTGGCAAACTGTACCGGGCAAACGGCGGCAGGGAGGAACCTATGATCCTGTTGGTGACCACATCTTCTCGCGCCCGGGAATGCGCTGCCGCCCTCGAACAGGGCACCGGACAGCCAACCCAGGTGGCCAACTCGGTGCCGCTGGCGGTCACGCGGCTGGAGACCACGGAATACGACGCCCTGGCGATCGATCAATCGTTGCTGGAGGCTGATTTCCGCGCGCTCGACACTCTGCTGAATCACGCCGGCACCGTCCTGCCGATTTACGTCAACCTGGCTTTGCACCATTGTGACCGGGTGGTGCGTGAGGCGCAGGTTGCGCTGCGCCGGGCCGAGAAAGAAAAGCAATGGGCCATGGGTTTGGCGGAGCGGGTCTTGCGCAACCAGTTGCGCGCCGAGGTGACCGGCATCCTGCTGACCTCGGAACTGGCGTTGCGGCAGGCAGCCCTCCCCGCCGAGGTGGTGGCCAAGATTCGCCTGGTGCAGGACATGGCGGAGAAGATGCGCTCGCAGCTGCACGTCTTCTAGGGCCCCTGTCCGTCGGAATTATTCACCACGGAGATACGGAGGCCACGGAGTTTTAAGGTTCTCTCGGGATTTTCTCCGTGATCTCCGCCCTTTATTTCATTCCTTGATTCCTCCATACGGAATCGTCGGAATTGCTCACCACAGAGACACAGCGGGGACGGAGTTTGGGTTTCTTTCAAATCTTCTCCGCGATCTTCGTGCCTTTGTGGTTAATTTTCATTCTTGCCTACCACACCGCCATCACCAGCAGCCTGCGTTCGGTCATGTCCTCAATGGAGTAACGCAACCCTTCGCGGCCCAGGCCTGAATCTTTCACTCCTCCATAGGGCATCTGGTCGACGCGGAAGCTGGGGACGTCGCCCGCGATGACGCCGCCCACCTGGAGTTCCTCGAACGCCATCTGGATGAAACCGGCATCGCGCGTGAATACGCCCGCTTGCAGCCCGTAAGCCGAGTTGTTGACCTGGCGCAGCGCCTCGGGAAAAAACTCGTAAGGCTCGACGGTCACCACCGGGGCGAAAATCTCGGCGCAGTTGACCCGCATTTCGGGGCTGGTGCCGGTCAGCACTGCGGGCTCAACCATAGCGCCCGTCCGCTTGCCGCCGCACAGCAGTTTGGCGCCGCCCTTCACCGCCTCGTCGATCCATTGGGTAGCGCGCACCGCGTCCTGCTCGCGGATGAGCGGAGGAACGTCGGTCGTCTCCTGCATGGGATCGCCCAACTTCAATTTGCGGACGCCCTGCACCAGCAACTCGGTAAACTTATGGAATACCGGTTGGTGTACCAGGATGCGCTGCACGGAAATACACGTCTGTCCCGCGTAGGAGAAGCCGCCGGCCACGCAGCGCTGCGCCGCGTGCTCCAGGTCGGCATCGCTATGCACAATGACGCCGGCATTGCCACCCAGCTCCAGGGTGACGCGCTTCTTGCCGGCGCGCGACTTCAGTTGCCAGCCCACCACGGCACTGCCGGTGAAGGTGAGCAGCTTGATGCGCTCATCGGCCACCAGCAGGGCGGCGTTTTCGTTGGACAGCGGCATGACTGCGAACGCGCCCTCCGGCCATCCCGACTCCTGCACGATCTCGGCCAGCAGCAACGACGAGATGGGCGTCTGCGGCGCCGGTTTCAGGATGAGCGGACAACCGGCGGCCATGGCCGGCGCGACTTTATGCGCCACCAGGTTCAGCGGAAAATTGAACGGGGTGATGGCGAAGACCGGCCCCAGCGGGAAGCGCCGCACCAGCCCCCATCGCCCGCTGGTCGACTCCAGCGTGTCCAGCGGGATGTACTCGCCGTAGATGCGCGTGCTTTCCTCGGCGGCAATCTGGAAGGTATTGATGGCGCGCTCCACTTCAATGCGCGACATCCTGATCGGCTTGCCCGCTTCCTGGCAGATGGTGCGGGCAAATTCCTCGCGCCGCGAGATGATGCCATCGGCGACCTTGCGCAGAACGCTGGCGCGCTGCTGCGACGTCATCTTGCGCGTGACCTCGAAGGCCCGCACCGCCGACTCGATGGCCACCTCAACGTCGTCGCGCTCCGCCTCCGACACTACCGCAATCACGCTGCGATCATAGGGCGAGGTCACCACGACTCCACGCCCGTGCGCGCTCCAATTTCCGTTGAGAAAAAATCCGAAGCTGCGAGTGGGAGTGCTGGTCTGGCTCATGTTCGCTACCTCCGGCGCACTGCAAGCCTGCTGGCAAAGATTGTAGCGCCGTTTTTGCGCTGGTTGGGGTGAAGTTCAGTCCGCAATGGATCTACGTTTCAGCCGCACGCAGGAACCCGCGTTTTAGCCGTCAGCATTCAGCTGTCACCCACCAGCCAAATCTTTGCAACGAATGCTAGCGGGCGCAGTCGCCATCGTCGCAGCCTTCGCCGCGCAATCCTTGCACACCTTCGCGCGCGATGATGGGCGTCATGACCAGCGCGGCAACCGGATCGGCCCACCACCAGCCCAGCAGCGCATGCAGCAGCAATCCGACCAGCAGGATGGCGGAGAGATAAGCGCAGAAGTCCGCCTGGCGCGAGTCGGCATGAAGCGCGCGGCTGCCCATCTGTGCGGCCACGCGACGCTTGGCCCGGCCCAGCAGTGGCATCACCACCATCGCGGCCAGCGCGATCATGATGCCTGGTATGCTGCGCGCCGGCTGGGCTTTGGTCCAGAGCGCTCGCAGCGATTCCACCGCCACGTAGGTCGCAAGCAACAGAAAGCAGATTCCAACCATGCGATGTGCCGTGCGCTCCGTGCGCTCGCGCCGCAGCGGATCGTCTTCGGCGCCCAGGCGCCACAGCAGAATTCCCGCCGAGATGGTTTCGACCACCGAGTCGAGACCGAAGCCCACCAGGGCGATGCTGCCGGCCAGTAGCCCGGAGATGAGCGCAACGGCCGCTTCGAAACCATTCCAGGCAATCGTGAAATATTCCAGGCGCCGGCCTCGCGCAATCAGGGCGGTGCGATCAAGTGCTGCGGGCGCGCTTGCGGGATGGATGGCCGCACGCTTCATTCGTGAGAAAGTATAAGCGGGATGGGATTGGGTTGCATGATTCCTCCGCTGCCCCAGAACCGCAGATCCTTCGACTCCGTCGAAAGTCATTCACCACCCTTCGGCTTCGCTCAGGGCAGGCTCCGGCACGGAGGACACGGAGTTTTGTTTGGATGGGGAATCCTATTTGGCTGGCTGCTGGTTGCTGACTTCTGACAACTGGCTACTGACAACTGCCCACTAATCCAGCCTGACCAGAAACACTCCGCCTTCTTTCACGTGGGTCTTAGTGGCGACTTCTTGCGCCTTCCGTTTGTCGTCGCCCGGAGGGCGCAGCCGCACCCACTCTCCCGTAGGCCCGGTGAACTGGATGACATCGGCGCCTTCATAGTGGTCCTGCAGCTTCTCTTTCAGCTTGCGGGCTTCGCGCTCGTTCTGGAATGCGCCGATCTGCACGCACCAGCGGCCGCCTTCTGCAATCGGCGCCGGCGCGGATAGGACCTCGACTTTCACTTCCGCGGTGCCCGGCCGCCAAACATCCACTGCCTTCGCCGCCGCCAGCGACAAGTCGATAATGCGGTCTCCGACGAACGGCCCGCGATCGGTGATACGCACCACCACCGCATGTCCGGTTGTTTGGTTGGTCACGCGCACTACCGAGTTCATCGGCAACGTGCGATGCGCCGCGGTCATGCTGTTCTGGTCGTAAGTCTCGCCGTTGGCGCCGCGGTGGTGGTGATACGGAGGTCCGTACCAACTGGCCAATCCGGTTTCCACGTAGATGGGTTTCGCGCCGCGCGGAACTGGCGCTGGCTTGGCATTGGCTTCGGTGCTGGCAGGCGGCGCAGCTTCTCCGACGGTGGGCGGAGGTGGAACAGGATGCGCGCGGGCGGTCTTGTGCCCGCCGCAGGCCGAGAGCAGCAGCAGCGCCGTGCCTACGAAGATGAGAGACGGGACTCGCGTGGTCAGCCCTTTTTCTTCTGGCCGGCATCCATCATGTCGGCGGCCTGCTTCAGCTTCTCGCTGGCGATGCGCATCCCGTTGCTGGAGTGCTCGCGGATGGCGGGCACCAGTTCATTGTTGATGTAGGCGATGAGCGTCTTGGTTTCCTCTTCGATGCGTTTCGAGGTATCGCCAAACACGTCGTCCAATTTCGCGCCCGCCGTCTGGAACGGGCGGCCAGCCTTCTTGCTTTTTTTCTGCACCATGGGCCACCTTGTGCGCAGCAGAATTCGTAAACACAGAGATTATGGGATGGATGGCGGCCAGGGTCAATTGGCAAGGATGGCACTGGGGGGCAGTTGCCAGTAGCCCGTTGTCAGTTGCCAGCCGTCAGCACTCAGTATTTAGCATTCAGCACTCAGCTAAGTACTGTTTCGCATCAAAATCGTAGATTTGTCATCCTGAGAGGAGGCGGCGCCGGGTTTGCGCCGCCGGAGTCGAAGGACCGCTATTGCGAGTAGAAATCGTGGCGGATGGGATCTGCCCGTGGATTAACGACCTAAATCTGTTTGGCTGAATGCTGAGTGCTGGCAACTGGCTACTGGCTGCCCCTGACTGCTGTTAGAATTTCCTCATTCCCTATGCCCAGCCGCAAGCTTTCCGGTTCCGAGGTTCGGTCCATGTTCCTGCGTTATTTTGAGCAGCACGGGCACAAGATCGTGCGCTCGTCGTCGCTGGTTCCGGCCAACGATCCCACGCTGCTGTTCACCAACGCCGGCATGAACCAGTTCAAGGACGTCTTCCTTGGCATCGAGAAGCGCGACTACTCGCGGGCCACCTCGTCGCAGAAATGCGTGCGCGCCGGCGGCAAGCACAACGACCTGGAGAACGTCGGCTTCACCAATCGCCACCACACTTTCTTCGAGATGCTGGGCAATTTTAGCTTCGGCGACTACTTCAAGAAGGACGCCATCGCGTTTGCGTGGGAGCTGGTCACCTCGCCCGAGTGGTACGGCATCGACAAAGACAAGCTGTACGTCACCATCTTCAAGGGCGAGCAGGGCATTGCGCGTGACGACGAGGCCTACGAGCACTGGATCGCAACCGGTGTCGCGCCCGAGCGCATCTACGAGCTCGGGATGAAAGACAACTTCTGGATGATGGGCGACACCGGCCCCTGCGGCCCGTGCAGCGAGATCCATTACGACATGGGCCCGGCGGCCAGCGATGCCGGACACGCCGACTGCCAGTTCGGCTGCGAGTGCGGGCGCTACGTCGAAATTTGGAACCTGGTGTTCATGCAGTTCAATCTTTACACGTACTACGCCTGCAAGAAGCATCCCGAGCGTGTCGAGGAGTACGAGTTTGAATGCATTCGTGAGCATTGCAAGCAGAGGTCGGAAGTCGCGTCACGTCGATTCGACCCGCTTCCGAAGCCTTCCATTGATACCGGCGCCGGCCTGGAGCGCGTCACAGCGGTGATGCAGGGCGTGATCTCGAATTACGATACCGATTTGTTTGTGCCGCTGATCAAGCGTGCGGCGGAGCTGACGGGAGCCTCGCTCGAAACCGAGTTAAAGAAGGAAGACGAAGAAGAGCGGCACCATCAGGCGGCTTCGCTGCGGGTGATTGCCGATCACACGCGCGCGTCAACGTTTCTCATCTCTGATGCCGTGGTGCCGTCGAATGAAGGCCGCGGTTACGTGCTGCGCAGAATCATCCGGCGTGGAATCTGGCACGGAAGGCTCTTGGGCGCGCGGAACCCTTTCTTATACGAAATGGTGCACGCGGTTTGCGACTTAATGAAGGACGCCTATCCGGAATTAGTTGAGAGCGCTTCTCGCATTGCTAACACTGTCGAAGCTGAAGAGAAGCGTTTCGCGCGCGTGCTCGATATGGGCTCACGCCACTTGCAGGACATGCTCGACGAGAACGAATTTCGAATTGTTACGGAGGTGCTACAAGACTTCGAGGATCAGCTGACAAAGTATTCCCGAAGTTCCGATTCTCAAATAGCTGACTCTTCAATGTATGAGTTGTTAGTGGCTGCTCGAGCATTGTGGAAGCAAAGACGGAGCACAGACGACTACGAGCGTCTAGTCCTGCAGTTTTTCGGTCCCGTTAAAGCTGAGGAGTTCAAGAAGAAACTAATAGAAGTCTTATCACGTGAGCGGAAATTAAATGGACCGGACGCTTTCTACTTATATGAAACGTTCGGGCTACCGCGGGATTTCATTGAAGACGCTTGCCGGGATCTCAATGTTCGCTTTGACGCGGCTGGTTTCGAGCGCGTTAAGGAAGAAGAGCAAGCTCGCGCTCGCGCTTCCTGGAAGGGCGGCTCGAAAGCCTCGGCCAGTCCGGCTTATCAGGCGCTGCCGGCGACAGTCTTCGAAGGGTATCGCAAGACACTCTCCACCGGATGCGAGGTGCTGGCCATCATCAAGCCGCACAACGATACCGGCGTCGGTGCGCAGGAGTTGAAGCCCGGCGAGCGCGGCGAAATCGTCCTCGACCACACGCCCTTCTACGCCGACGCGGGCGGCCAGGTCGGCGATGTCGGATGGCTCTACGGCGAAGACCACAACACCGTCGTCGCCGAAGTTGAAGGCGTCACCTATCCCGTGCAGGGAGTGCGCGCGCACCGCGTCGTTGCGAAGCAGCCCATCCACGTTGGTGACAAGGTGGACGCGATGGTCAACGACGAAGTCCGCCGCGCCACCATGCGCAACCACACCGGCACGCATCTGCTGCATGCCGCGCTGCGCGAGGTGCTGGGCAAGCACGTGAAGCAGGCCGGTTCGCTGGTCGATCCCGCACATTTGCGCTTCGACTTCTCGCACTTCGCCTCGCTCGACGACGAAGAGTTGCAGGACATCGAAGATCTCGCCAACCGCGAGGTACTGCGCAACGACCGCGTCGAGGTGATCGAGGATGTGCCCATCGACGTCGCCGTCAACGAGTACCACGCGATGGCGCTCTTCGGCGAAAAGTACGGCGACCGCGTGCGCGTCATCCGTATTGGCGATTTCTCGACCGAACTATGCGGCGGCACGCACACCTCGGCGACCGGCGAGATCGGCCTGATCAAGATTCTGAAAGAAGGCAGCGTGTCCAGCGGCGTGCGGCGGCTGGAGGCGGTCACCGGCGAAGGCTCGCTGCGCCACTTCCGCAAAGATCATCAGCTTGAAAACGTTATCTCGACGTTGGTGCGCGGCGGCGACGATCAATCGCCTGCCGACGCTCTGAAGCAGGAACTGGAGCGCCGCGAAGAGGAGCTGAAGAAGCTGCGCAAGGAACTCGACCAGGCGCGCATGAAGTCGGCTTCCACCTCAGTCCAGTCGGCGGCGGAGAACGTGCGCGAGGTGAAGGGCATCAAGGTCCTGGCCACGCGGGCCGACAATCTGGAACGCGCGCAACTGCGGGTGCTCATCGACAACCTGCGCAACAAGCTGGGTTCGGGCGTGGTGGTGCTGGGCTCGGTCAGCGATGGCAAGGTGGCGCTGATTGTTGGCGTGACCAAGGACCTGACGTCGCGCATGCAGGCTGGGAAAATTATTGCGGAAGTTGCGAAGAAGGTCGGCGGGTCTGGCGGCGGGCGTCCTGATATGGCCGAGGCCGGCGGCAAAGATCCTGCCGCGTTGGATGCGGCGCTGGCCGAGAGTTACAACGTGGTGGAACGTTTATTGCAGTAAGAGTGGCTGCAAGAAGCAGCTGCAAGGAGGTTTTGTGCGCAAGACCAAGACATTGATGCTGACTCTGGTGCTGATGGTCTCTGCCGTTTGGTTGCAGGCGCAAGATACGGGCAAGACATCCAACCTGGAAACGATTGAAGGATGCCTGCACCATTCTGCGGGTCAATACACGCTCATTGACGACACAAACACGATCCATCACCTTGTAGGCGGCGCCGCAAAGCTCAGCCATCATATCGGCCACCAGGTCGAAATCACCGGTAAGCCCGGGGTGCGGACCCTGGACACCACTCCTCAGGGCGGTGCATCCGCTGCGGTGGTGCAACCGATTATTGAAGTAAAGAGCGTCAAGCATATAGCGGACACTTGCAAATCGGCCGGCGACTGACTTGGGCCCGAAGCGCCGCTAGAATCGAATTCGCTTTGAGCGCAAGATGCGGGGTGACGCCCGCAGGAATCAGAGCCTAAGGTAACTTCCAGGCGAAAAAAGACTGCATCCAGCGGTTATTCATAACCCTCTAAACGGTATAAGGTGGTTAGCCATGGCGACTGGAGAAACGACCTACGTGAATAGCGTCCGCGAGCAGTTGCTGGCCGGACGCGAGCGGCTGAGCAATGTGCTCGCCGACAATCAGAACGAACAGATGCTGCGCCTGCTGGCGGAGGTGGACAGCGCCCTGCATCGCATTGAACACGGCTCTTTCGGCGTGTGCGAAGTGTGCGCGGGCGTGGTTCCCAGCGAAGTGCTGATGGAAAACCCGTTGGCTCGGGTCTGCCTGGAGTGCCTCACGCCTAAGCAACAGCGCGCGCTGGAGTACGACCTGGAACTGGCCGCGCAGATCCAGAAAGGATTGCTGCCGCCGGCGGATCTCGCCATCGCGGGCTGGGAGATTTCCTATCACTATCAGCCCGCCGGCATGGTGAGCGGTGATTATTGCGACGTGATCAAGGACGACGGCCACCTGAACTTCATCATGGCCGACGTTTCCGGCAAGGGTGTGGCAGCCGCCATGTTGGCCTCAAACCTGCGGGCGGTGTTCCGCTCGCTGATACCGCTGCGCCTGTCGGTTGAAGAGTTGATGGTTCGCGCCAATCGCCTATTCCGCGAGAGCGCGCTGCCCAACCAATACGCAACTCTGGCGTTTGGACGGACTTCGAACCAGGGCGAACTCGAGCTAGCCAATGCCGGTCACCTGCCGGTGCTACTGGCCCGCAAATCTGGGGTGACGACGTTTGAGAGTAACTGCAAGCCGCTGGGATTTTTCTCAGACGAAAGAGTGCATGTGGTGAGGGCCGTTATGTCGCCCGGCGATACCGTCGTTCTGTACACCGATGGAGTCAGCGAGGCCAGCAATGCCGATGGCGAGGAATACGGCGTCGAAGCCTTGTGGAAGCTTGTTGCGGAACAGCATCCGACGTGCTGTCCCGCCGCACTGGTAAAGGCGTGCAAACAGCGTCTAGCGGCATTCCGTGGAACAATGGAGCGCGCCGATGACGAGACGCTGCTGGCGATTCAGTATGCTCCGGCGTGAAAAGCAGTTGTCAGTGGCCAGTTGTCAGTAACAGCGCGTCGACGAGCAATGGGAGTGTGAATTAACTATCGTGCGCGGGTTTTAGGGTTGCGAAAAACTTGGTGCCGAAGAAGGGACTCGAACCCCCACACCCTTGCGGGTACATGGACCTGAACCATGCGCGTCTGCCAATTCCGCCACTTCGGCGAGTGGATGCGAGCCAGACACTCAGCTCGCCATCAGGAAGCATATTCATTGTAAAGGAGCAACTAGCAACTAGCAATTAGCCGTTAGCCTTTAGCATTCAGCCAGGCGTTTTTCGCGCGCGGCACTCAAGACACTGTCGCAACTGGTCTCGCCGTCCGGTCTCCGGGCTGCGACACAGTCTTTCAGGGTGAGCGAGAGGCGGTCGCCAATCGTGAATTGCGAAAGGCTAAGTGCTAAATGCTAACGACTAATTGCTAGTGGCTTCCTCTCAGCTTGCCGCCTCCGCGGCCTCGCTGGCGTCATGGGCCCCGTATTCCTTCAACTTATTGTGCAGAGTTTTCAGGCTGATGCCGAGGATGTCGGCGGCACGCGTCTTGTTGTTATTGGTAGCTTCCAGAGTTTTCAGGATGAGCAGGCGCTCGGCTTCGCCCACGGTGGTGCCCACGCCGAGACGCACGGCGTTGGCTTCCTGCACAGGAGCGCGTGGGGCTACATGGCCAAATCCCGGGGGCAAGTGGCGGGGCTCGATCAGCGCGCTGTCGCACACTATGACGGCCCGCTCCAGAGTGTTGCGCAATTCGCGAACATTGCCTGGCCAGGCATGCGCGTGGAAGGCGCTCGCCACCGCATCGTTAATGCCGGCAACGGTGCGGTTATGCTTTTCGTTCATGTCAGCCAGCAACGAATGCACCAGGTCGGGTAGATCGTCCTTGTGCTCGCGCAGTGGCGGCAAGTGAATGTTGAAGACGTTCAAACGATAATAGAGATCGTTGCGCAAACTGCCGCGCGCGACCGCTTCCTCCGGAGGCTGGTTGGTGGCGGCCAGGACGCGCACGTCGACGGAGGTCTCGCTCTTGCTGCCCAGGCGGCGCAGCTTGCGGTCTTCCAGCACTCGCAACAACTTGGCCTGGGTGGCAATCGGCATTTCGCCGATTTCGTCAAGCAGCAACGAGCCGCCTTCCGCCAATTCGAAGCAGCCGGTGCGGCGTTCCAGCGCGCCCGTGAAGGCGCCCTTTTCATGACCGAAGATTTCGCTCTCGATGAGCGTCTCGGGAATGGCGGCGCAGTTGATGGCGACAAACGGCTTTGGCTTGCGGTTGCTGAGCGAGTGGATGGTGCGCGCCACCAGTTCCTTACCGGTACCGCTCTCGCCGGTGATAAGCACCGACGCCGTACTGGGCGCCACCATCTCGATTAAGCGGAACACTTCCTGCATCTTCTTGGAGGGGCCGACCAGCGAGCCCAGTACACCGACGTCGCGTAGCTTGCGGCGGCTGGCTTCCAGTTCGCGCTCGGTGCCTTGAATGCGGGAAGCATTCTGCAGAATGTTGCGCAGGCGGGTGGGATTCACCGGCTTCTCGATGAAGTCGAAGGCGCCAATCTTCATCGCGTTGACTGCGGCATCCACACTGCCTTGAGCGGTAAGCAGGATGACAGCGACGGCTTGCGGCTGAACCGCGATTTGCTGCAGCAGTTCCATGCCATCCATGCGCGGCATTTTCAAGTCGGTGATCACGATTTGCGGATTCCACGACTCCACCTTTTCCAGGCCTTCAACTCCGTCCACGGCAGTTGCGGTGTCATAGCCCCAGGCGCGGAGCAGTTCCGCCATACCTGTGCGCTCGTTTTCCTCGTCCTCTACGATCAAGATTTTTTCACGTAGCATGGGGAACAGGCGCCTCTTGCACCTCGAATGACGAACTTACAACCCGCCGACAAAACACAAGCTTAGATGCGAACCAGCGGCCCTAGGTCGAAACGCGAACCGGCCCGCTTTAGCTGGGAAGCAGCGCGCTCACGGCCAACTGCCAACCAAAGTAACATCTTTCGAGCCACTTTTGCTCGAACCGTGTAGCTTGGCAGCGAGGATTCCGAGGGACCCAAACCGGACGATGAGGCGGTTGCCAAGATCACTGGCAAACGCAGGTCGGCGCTGGCCGGGATTCTGCCGGGCCAAAAGGTGCGGGCCCTGTTGTCTAATCTATACCGGCTCTGATGACGATTCCCGAATCGGAACCGCGAATGGTCTCTGGCGAGTTCGCTTTGGAGGCCAAGCCAAAGACATTGACACCAAAGCGGGTCGTTGGGATCGAGTAACCGTCGACAAGGCTGGTTGCCAGGGCGGGAAATGGCAATCCCGCCGCCGCCCGGCCCGTATCTGTAGGGGTCTGGGCTGCTGCCGAAGCCGTCCGCCGGGCCGAGAGGCTGGCACCGTCTAGTGGCCTGGAAAACGACTCCGTACCCGCGTTCCAGCGGTCAGAACGGTGCAGTTGGACGGGTGAGGCGGATGATTCCGAGGGTACAAAGTCAGTAAACATCTCCTCAGAATAAACAGGCCGCCACACGAGATGCTTTGTTAATCTTCTATGTTGCTGTACAATCAGATGCGGTTGCGAGCAGGAAAATTGCCTGCACTTGTACTGAGACAATTGAAACTGAATTCAAGCTAGGCCATTTTGCTTGCGGTACTGCTAGAGTTCCGGAGGATTGCGAATGTCTTCTCGTATTGGAGTAGTCCCGACACGCCTCATTGCGGCATCGATTGCGCTGGCGTTCGCGCTGTGCCTATTGGGCGTCCTTGCTACAGCGCAAACTGATATTCAGCCCAAAGACGAAGTCTTTGGCGGTTATTCATGGTTACATCCTAACGGACACGTTGACTTTGGTTACCGAGTCGAGGATATCCCGGTGGGCTTTGACGTCTCGAACGTATATTACCTTCCGGCGGCGCACAATCTGGGCGTCCTCTTCGACGGGAGCGGCCACTTCCACGGCAGCGAAGATACCGACGTAGGTTATCTTTTGGGAGGACTGCAGTACAAGTGGCATACCGACACCTTCTCTCCGTTTGTGCGGGCTTTTGTCGGTGTCGCCCGAATATCACCCCCGACCTACATAGATGAGTGGCAGGTCGCAGCAGGCGGCGGTGGCGGTTTCGACTTGAACATAACCCACAGGTTTGCCCTCCGCCTGGCGCAGGTGGATTACATTTACAGCAACTATCATGCAAAAGTTACGTTTTTTGGTTCTCCGCAGTGGAATAGCATTCGCCTGGCGGCAGGCATTGTTGTTAACCTAGGCGACTACTACGCCCCGGCATTGGCTGCAACCTGCTCGGCCCAGCCTACCGAAGTCATCGAAGGCGAACCGATTACGGTCACAGCTACGGGTGCCAACTTCAATCCTAAGCACACCGTGACCTACGCTTGGACGACTAACGGTGGCAAACTGGACATGGCGAATGCGCAGTCGGCCAAGATTGACACGACCGGCGTGGCCGCTGGAGCCTACACCGCCAACGCAACGCTCACCGATGCCAAGATGAGGAAGATGAACTCGGCGACTTGCGCCGCGCCCTTCACCGTCAAGGCGAAGCCGATGAACCCGCCGCAGGTAAGCTGCTCGGCCAATCCGACCACGGTAACGGCGGGTGGTCCGTCCACTATCACGGCGACAGCGACCAGTCAGGATGCAGGGGTAACGATCTCCAGCTACTCCTACACGACTACGGCTGGAACGGTTAGCGGAACCGGCACGAGCGCGACCCTGGACACGACCGGCGCACCAGCGGGGACGATCACCGTCACCGTCACGGCGACGGATTCGCGCGGACTGACCGCAAACTGCACCGCCTCGGTCACGGTCGAGGGTGTGCCTGCGGCCCCGCAGGTGAGTGCGCGTACGCCGATTCAGTTCATACCGCGCCCGAAACAGAAGTACATTCCGTGGCGCGTTGACAATGAAGCCAAGGCCATCCTAGACGACGACGCCTCCGCGTTGAAGAACGAACCCAATGCGAAGCTGGTCATCGTCGGTTACGCCGATGGCGAACCGCAGCCCACCATGGGTACGGGCAAGAAGAGACACAAGATGGATCTGGCTCCGCAGCGTGCGGTAAACGCCAAGGCTTACCTGGTACAGCAGCAGGGTATCGACCCAGGCCGTATCGAGGTGCGCAAGGGCACGGGCAAGGACCACGACGCGGATATCTTCTGGGTACCGCAGGGCGCGGACACCGCTACTGCCCCATTACTGCAGGGTACAACGCCGGTTGACGAGTCTGTGGTGACGCCAAGCGAGAACGCCTATCCGAAACCGAAGACGGCGGCTCCGATGCACCATCACAAGAAGGCAGCGGCGGCAGGTGCGGCTGAAACCACGGGTGACGCTGTGGCAGAGGGCGCCGAAGCGACAGGCAAGGCCGTAAAAAAGGGAGCCAAGAAGACCGGACACGCTGTGAAGAAGGGCGCTGAAGAGACAAAAGACGCAGTAACGCCTCACTGAGCGTGTAATTTGGCTGGAACTCTAACACCGGTGGGAGCGTAAGGCTCTCACCGGCTTTTTATTTGAGGGACATCGCGGTTTCTTTCGGTGATGGATGGCTGCGCCCTCTTGCCATACCTGCAGCTAGTGAATTAGCGGCATGTTTTCGAGTCCGCGGGGCGTGAATTTTCGATGCGGACTTTACGATCTGGGTACCGGTACTTTAGCGACTACCCAGGCGGTTTACTCCGAGTTATGATCTAACAAATGGTTCCTTCGGTCTCTGTTCTTATTATGCGTAAGATTGTATTGTCCCTGGTGAAGCTCCTTTTCTGCGTAGCCGTGCTGTTCAGCGTCGGGTCCTATGCATCGGACTGGCGTCTGATCGGGCCCGAAGGTGGCGACGTGCGCAGTTTGGCCTACGACCCGGCCGATCCCAACCACATCTTGCTGGGCACCAGCGCAGGGCAATTATTTGTCTCGCAGGACGGCGGAAACTCCTGGGCCCCATTCGCGCACCTCGGCGCCGGCGATGACTATGTTCTGGACCACATCATCTTTGATCCTACCCACCCGGCCACGATCTACGTCGCAGGATGGAGCCTGTACAACCAGGAGGAAGGCGACGTCTTCCGTTCCGACGACGGCGGACACACTTGGCGCGCGTTGCCGATGGTGCACGGCAAGTCCGTGCGGGCTCTGGCCATGGCGCCCAGCGACCACAACACCCTGGTGATTGGCGCCATCGACGGGGTCTTCCGTTCGCCCGACGGCGGCGCCACCTGGACCCGCATTTCCCCCGCGAACCACGCCGAGATCAAGAACATTGAGTCAGTGGCCATCGATCCGGTGAACCCCGACACGATCTATGCTGGCACCTTCCACCTGCCGTGGAAGACCGAAGATGGTGGCCAAAGCTGGCACAGCATCCAGCAGGGAATGCTCCTGGATTCCGACGTTTTCAGCATCATTATCGATCCGAATAGGCCCGCGATAGTTTACGTCAGCGCCTGTTCGGGAATTTACAAGAGCGTGAATGCCGGTAATCTTTTCTCTCGCATCCGGGGCATACCTCACTCCGCGATCCGCACCCGGGTTCTAAAGCAGGATCCCAAGCGCCCTGGGATCATGTATGCCGGCACCACCGGCGGCCTGTGGAAGACCTTTGACAGCGGCAACACATGGGAACTCTACTCGGCGCCGGACGTGATTGTTAACGACGTACTCATCGATCCGCGCCAGCCTGATCGCGTGCTGCTGGCCACCGATCGCGGCGGGGTGCTGGCGAGCGAGGATGGCTTTGATCATTACGCCGCCTCGAACCGCGGGTTTTCCCATCGTGTGGTCGGTGGTGTCGTGATCGATCGCAAGGACCCCAACCGG
>PLBW01000043.1 GCA_003135475.1 Acidobacteriaceae bacterium | reverse complement strand
GCTCCAGGTGTAGGGAGTAAGTCCACCGGTGGCCGCCAGCATGGCATTGTAGCCGGTGTTCTGCGTGCCCGGGGGCAGCGACGTGGTCACCACCGTCAATTGGGTCAGGGTCGCGTTCACCGTGATGCTGAGCGGCGCAGCGGCAGTTGCGGGCGGCGTTTGCGAGTCGGCAACCTGCAGCGTGAACGGATACGTGTCCGCGATCGTGGGCGTGCCCGAGATCACGCCGTGAGTGGAGTCCAGATTCAACCCCGGCGGCAAGCTGCCTNNCGAAGTGGTGGTGATGTTCAAAGATCCAATGGGGGCAAAGTAGCTGAAGATGTCCAGCACCAGGTCGGCGGGTTGGGTCACATAAGCATCGAGGGAGCCATTCAGGGTGGGCACAATCGCCATGTTGGAAGTGACCGCTCCATCGACCGCGTTCAAGGTGGACACCACGGGCTGACCTTCCGCGTCGGGCCACAACGACAGATAGCCCACCGGATGGCCGCCGGACGGGACCACCGTGGCGTTCAACACATAGGCCTCGGCGCTGGGCACCGCACAGGGGCTGGCCAGCACGGTGACCGGCAGCATGCCGCTGAACGTGCCGCTGCTATGCCGCGTGTCCAGCACCCGACAGGGCGACAACGTGTAAAGCGAAAGCGGATCGGGATTGGAAGCCGGGGGAGCGAAGTAGCCGTCGATGTCGATCACCAGATCGCTGTTGTCGGTGACGTACACGCTGATGGCTCCCCGGGTTCCCGCGGGCACGATGGCGGCATTGGCCGTGACTACCCCCGTGGTGGCGTTTAAGGTGGAAACCAGCGGCTGCGATTGTCCCGTCGGCCACACCGTCAGATAACCCAGGGTGGGTCTGGGGACGGCGGTGAAATTCAGGGAATAGCCCTGCGCGCTGTTGGGTATGTTGCAGGAACTGGACAGCAGCGGGAAGTCGCGTTCCGCTCTAGCCTGCAGCGTCGGTCCTCCCAAGGGCCCTTGCACCCAGCGCGTGTCCGCCACCCGGCAGGGAGTCAGCGGGAAGAACGCCAGCGTGGTGGTAGTGGCCGGGACAAAATAGCCGTCGATATCCAGCACCACGTCGGTGGCATCGGTGGCGTAGACGCTGATGGCTTGGTTGTCGCCCGCGGGCACGATGGCGGCGTTGGCCTTGACCCGGCCATCGGGAGAATTCAAGGTGGATAGCACCGGCCGCGGTTGTCCGGTGGGCCATACCGTCAGGTATCCCAAGATGGGGCGCGGAACCACCGTGACATTCAGCGAATAGGCCGCCGCCGTAGAGGGAATGCTGCAGCCGCCGTCGGGCAGGGCGAAGTCGCGGGGAGTCTGGCCTTGCAGGGCCGGACCGCCGAACGGACCCACGGGCCAGCGCGTGTCCACGACCCGACAGGGAGCTATGGCAACGAACTGCAGCGGAACCTGCGCGAAAGCGGCCGGAGAAACTGTCAATAAGGCGAATAATAAGGCGAACACAACAACCACCGATAAGAAGACGTGGCGCATGGAATGCATAAAGTTTCTCCTAAAACTGGCGAATGGACCGGCGATCTTGGCGTCTGCCTGCACGTGAACAACATCCTCGCTTCGTTCCCGCCGTGACGGTGCTGGTTCGAAGAAGGCTGAGTAGGTCGTAAATGTGTTTGTCGCGATGCGACCCCGATTCGGTTTGTGGCAGATGAACTCTTGTGCAGGGCGGGTTCCTCTCGCAGCCTTACAGAAAGCAAGAGCCGCAAGAAGTTACCAACCCAAATGGGTCAATCGTCGTGGGAGGGTGCCTACCAGAATCATTGTGTGGGTTCGCCAGCCGGGTTGCCAGCAATTTCATTGCGAAACTGGTTTTTCAATTCCCGAAACGGGAACACATGCTTGCCGTCAATTCGGTTCCGGCCTGGTGCGACACCATAATTGCAGTGTGAATTGCTGCCGTTGGCCAACTGGGGCTTTGTGCTTGAGGCACACTCTGCGAATTTCGTTCGCAGCGCGCTTCCGTTGTTTATAATCGCGCGCAACAGTTTCTCTCCAGATCGAGGCGAATCATGAACTGCAAGCGTTTCGCGCTTCTCGTCCTGATGCTGCTGCTGGCAGCTGCCTGTGTTCCCGCGCAGACTTTCCGCGGAACGGTTCTCGGAACAGTTACGGATACTTCCGGCGCCGTGGTTTCTGGCGCTACCGTCAAAGTCCACAATGTCGATACCGGACTGGAGCGCACTACGCAGACGACTGCCGATGGCACCTACAGCGCCCCCGAGTTGCCATTCGGCAAATACACGGTGACGGTTTCGCAGAGCGGCTTTCAGACTGCGGTGACCAGCGGCGTGGTGGTTGATGTTGCCAGCGAACGCCGCGTGGACGTCGCGCTGA
The DNA here is from genome assembly GCA_003135475.1 of Acidobacteriaceae bacterium. Lineage (GTDB taxonomy): Bacteria > Acidobacteriota > Terriglobia > Terriglobales > Acidobacteriaceae > Bog-257. The sequence continues at coordinate 8,139 of PLBW01000043.1, read as the reverse complement.
AGCCGGGCCAGGTGGCCGAGCGGGTCGAGGTGACCGGCGAAGTGCCGCAGGTGGATACCACCAGCGCAGAGTTGGGCGGCATACTGACTTCGCAGACGATTGAGAACATCCCGGTCAACGGCCGCGACTACACCAAACTTATCTACCTCAACCCCGGAGTGGCGGGCTCGCCCGACCAGATCAGCGACTCGCCCGGTTCCTTCGGGGAATTCTCCATGAACGGCTCGCGCGGGCGCTCTAACAACTACCTGCTCGACGGGACGGACATGAACGACGGCTACCGCAACGATCCGGCCATCAATGAAGCCGGGGTGTTCGGAGATCCTGCGACCATTCTGCCTATCGACGCTGTCGGCGAGTTGCACGTACTCTCCAACTACGAAGCCGAGTATGGCCGCAACAGTGGCGCCATCGTCAACATCGTCACCAAAAGTGGCACCAACCAGTTGCACGGCTCGGCACTGGAGTACTACCGCAGCGGCGCGTTCGGCGCTCGCAACTATTTCAATTTTGTGGGTCAGCCCAAGAACCCTTTCACCAACAACCAATTCGGCGGATCGTTGGGCGGTCCGATTGTAAAAGACAAGGCCTTCTTCTTCTTCGACTACGAAGGTCAACGGGAGAGCGGCGCACAGGCCGGGCTGAGCTGTGTTCCCGACCCGGCTTTGGTTGCGCAAACCATAGCGAGTCTTGGCAGCGCTGTCAGTCAGCCCATGCTCAACTTGCTGGCTCGTAATCCCTGGCCGTCGCCCAATATTTCCGGAGCCAGCAGTGACCTGACCGGATGTCCCACCGGAGGGAACCTGGCGACATCGACCCGCTTCTTTAACAACGTGGACAGCCTGATCGCCAAGCTTGATTACAATCCCAATATCAACAACAACATTTTCGGGCGCTACTACTACGGTAATAGTGACCAGAGCTTTCCCTTTGCGCAGTTGGCGGGCGGCCTGCTGCCTGGATTTAACACCATAACCCCAACGCGGGTGCAGTTGGTCGCCCTGTCGTGGGTGAAGATCGTTAATTCGTCCCAGGTCAATGAAGCGCGCCTGGGATGGAACCGTTTCGCCGAGGGATTCTTCCCGCAAGACAGCAGCTTCAATCCCGCCTCGATCGGATTAGACACCGGCGCCTCCTCCTTCAATGGTGGTTTGCCACTGATCTCGGTCGGGAGCTTCTCCAAGATTGGCGCCAGCGCCGGGGTGCCCCGGCAGCGCGTGGACACCAACTGGCACTTCATCGACAACTATTCGTGGAAGATTGGCCGTCACGACATCAAGTTCGGGTATGAATTCCGCCGGACCTCGATTCAGATCGTCCAGGACTCCAATTTCCGCGGCAAGCTCGGCTTCGACGATCTCACATCGTTCCTGGAAGGCCTACCAGCGGATGGAAGCCAGGCGGCCGGTAACACCAATCGGCACGAGTACGAAAATAGTCATGGATTGTACTTGCAGGACAGCTTCCGCTGGACGTCGCGACTGACGTTGAACTTTGGTATGCGCTGGGACTACTTTGGCGTGCCTGCCGAGAAAAACAACCAGTTCTACCGGCTTCTTCCCGCGGACGGCGGCACCTTGGAGCAAGTGGGAGCCGCTGGTGGTCCCTCCAGTCTCTATAACCCCGACTACAAGAACTTCGCTCCCCGCTTCGGCTTCGCCTACGACGTGTTCGGCAAGGGCATGACGGTCATTCGCGGCGGATACGGCATCTTCTTCGACGCCTTCTCGCAAGACATGTTCCTGGGGCACATTCCCTATAACTGCACGTTCTGTCCCGGACCGGCCTACGTCGGCATTGGAGCGAATCCGATTACCTTCGCCAGTGCGGCCTCAGGTCCAATTACCGCCGGCGTGCCGGTATATGCCAATCCTTCGCCGCTCGGCAGTTTCTTCGGTATTGACCCGAACATACGCACCCCGTACGTCCAGAATTGGAACCTCAACATTCAGCAGGCGATCACCAACAAGTTAATGGTGCAGGTCGCCTATGTCGGCTCCAAAGGGACCAGGCTCTTCCGCTTCCGCGATATCAATCAGCCCAGTCAGGCGCAGATTACAGCTTTCGACCTAGGTCAATGTGCGACCTGGGGGCAAGTCGCCCCGAATTGCTACATTGGGGGCTACGACGGCCCCGATGGCGTGAATTTCAACGTGCCTCGGACCGCGTTCCCCAATTTCTTCTACGTCAATCAGGAAGAGTCAACCGCAGGATCGATTTACCACTCGTTGCAAGCCAGCCTTCACGTGACTTCCTGGCACGGATTCTCGTCCCAGGCCAACTACGTTTGGTCGCACTCCATTGACAACGCCAGCGACCTGGAAGACTTCATTCCCAATGCGTCGCAACCCAACAACAGTTTGGCGCCGCAGCTGGAGCGCGGCAATTCCAACTTCGACATTCGCCAGCGATTTAGCTGGAATTTCGTTTACCTGTTCCCCAAGTCAACGGGATCTCTTGCCAAGCTGAAGAGCGGGTGGGGTTTCGATGGAGTTGCTACCGCGCAAACCGGCCAGCCCTTCACCCTGAACTACAATTTCTATGGGGACTATTCGGGCTCGGGAGAAGGATTTGATCGTCCCGACGTGGTGGGGCCGATTCAGTACGGCAATGCCCCTAACAACTTCATCAACCTGGCCAATTTCCAGGTTCCATGCACGTTTGGAAATACCACGGCGATCCCCGGCATCGGCGACAGCAATTGCCTAGCAGGTAGCCGTCACTTTGGCAACCTGGGACGCAACACTCTGATTGGCCCCAGCTTTACGGAGTTTAACTTCTCCGTGTTCAAGGACACGGCCATCACCGAGCGCGTCAATCTGCAGCTACGCGCCGAGTTCTTCAATCTCTTCAATCATCCTAACTTCGCCAATCCGGAGTTGCCCAACTTCATCGCCGATCCGGGCGTCAACGGGATTGCCAGCAATGGGCGCGGTATGGGGTACTACGCTCTTACCGCCACCGGCGATGTTGGCATCGGCAATCCATTCCTCGGAGGAGGCGGTCCGCGCGGCATTCAGATCGCCGCCAAGATCACGTTCTAGCTACCGCCGCTTCTTGTTGAGGATGCCCAGAATCTCCTGCAAGCCCTGGCGGACTTTCTTGAGGTGGTCTGCGGAACGCGGCTTGGGAAAGGGCAGGCCGTCCTGCCGCTGCGAAGGTTTGAGCTCAGCCTTGAGATGCGCGCGGGCTCCGGCGATGGTGAAGCCCTCATCGTAGAGCAGCTTCTTGATGCGCAGCACATTTTCCACGTCACGCTGGCGATACATTCTCTGCCCCGTGCTGCTCTTGACCGGCTTGAGTTGCGGGAACTCGGTCTCCCAGAAGCGCAACACGTAAGCCGGCAGACGACAAAGGCTGGCCACTTCACCGATGCGGAAGTAGAGCTTGTCGGGAATGATCGGATCGGAGGCGCCGCGCGCCTTGCTGCGTTTTTTCTTCTCAGCAGTCATCGTGTCGGATCGTGGCGTCCCTCCACCATTCCAACAGGCCCGCCACGGCGGGGCGTTGGTTGGCAACGGGACTCGGAGTCCCATTCTAAGCCTACTCAGCGTGGCTGGACTACGATTATCTCGCCCTGGGGCTCTGCCAGAATTAAGACGGTCCTCGCAATGCCGGGCGCGTGCTGCTTACGCCGGAGGGGGATCCAGTGGAAGAATGGCCGGAAGCGGACGTCACCCTGAGCAGCAAGCCGCTGCCTGCGGGCACATGCACATTCTTGTCCGACGCCAGAATGATCTGCCCGACTGGATCGTGCCTGCCGGCGTGAACGACCTTCAGGTCAGCAAAACCGTAGGGTCCGCAGGCTGACGGCGAGAACAACCAAAGCGCCTGCTCCCGATCGTTGTCAGCCACGGCTCCGCGGCAAGCCCGGTCCCGAGAGGCAATCAGCTTCGCGGTCACATCACCCCCAATCGTTGATTTCCCGACTACCTGACCGTCAGTCATCACGGTGCCGTTTCCGCGATAGACCACGTCGCCGCCGATTTGCACGGTGACCCAGTCGGCGGGCGTGGTCCCATAGTCATCGATGGCGTTGGTGGGCAGTTGCGCCTCAAATACTTCCATCATGGAAGCCAGCGAACGCAGGCTCGTGGTGACCGGGATTGCGGCGCCACCAATCATCAAGCGATCGAACGATATTGCGATGTGCGATCCCCGCGATCCCGGCGATCCTGAAGTGGCGCTCGACCGCGTCACTTCCACGACGTGTCCAACCAGCTTGGCGCCGGCGCGAATTCGCGTCTGGGAAGACAGCGGAATGTCCTGCATGACTCGGGCTTCGATTTTCTGCCCCACCTTGGCTCTTCTGGCGTCCAGGGTTGTGCGCAGCATCACCGGGATGACCGTGCCGGCTGGAATCTCTTGCGCCATCAAAGCTGCAGCCACCAACAACAGGCCCGCCGCCAGAACCTTGGGACCTCGCATAGGCAGCACTCCTTCGCTATCCCAGATGTCACCGCCTCCGCTTACGATGCATGAACTCATCACATACATTGCTCTGAGTCGTATGCCTTCATGCAAGTTTGTGTCGGCCGGAGGGATCCTTTCGCTCAAACAGATTGGCTCGGCGACAGGGTATCAGCTAACCTGAAGGCATGTCGCAAGCGGTGGAGCAGGCGCTGGAACTGATTCGCGAGAACCAGCCGGAATCGACGGACCGGGCGCTGGCGCTGCTGCAGAACACGGTGTATTCCTTCAGCATGAAAGTCTGCGGCCATCCCCAGGACGCGGAGGACACCATGCAGGACGTGCTGCTGAAGTCCATCCCGTACCTGGCCAAGTTCGACAATCCGCAGGCGCTAACCGTATGGCTGTACAAGGTGGCGCGCAACCGCTGCATCAGCAGCCATCGCGGCAGCCAGCGCTCGCCCGCCAAGAACTTATCGCTGGACGAATTGATGCCCAACAGCGGCGAGCTGCAAGACCTGATGAAGAGCGCAGCGCCCAACCCCGAGGCGGCCCTGCTGAATAGTGAAGCCGCCGAGCAACTCAAGCAGGCGATTCTCAATGTGCCTCCGCTTTACCGGATGGTGCTGGTCCTGCACGACATGGAAGAGCTGAGCACGGCCGAAGTAGCCAGGATCACGGATTTGCGCGAAGGCACGGTGCGGGTCCGGCTGCACCGCGCGCGTTTAATGGTCCGTCGGGAATTGACTAGGCTGTCGCAGGCTCGCCCCGCCACCGGCTTGGTTCTGCATGCCGCCGCCGAACCGCCCCGGCCGCAGCGTTGCCGCCGGTTATTCGCCGCGCTCTCCGATTACATGGACGGCGTGATCGACGATGCGGTGTGCGAGGAGATGGACTTGCATCTGCATGACTGCCAACCCTGCCAGGCGTTCCTGGCGAGCCTGAAGAACGCCGTGGCCCAGTGCCGGTCGTATCAGCCGCGGTGCGACTCCGCGCGCGCCGAACAGCTCCGCCGAGAGCTGTTGCCGAAATACCAGCAGGCGGTCGTTGCCTTGGGACGCAAGAGCCGGGCGATGCGCAATTAGGGCTGGCACAGAGTGGTTGTGGGGTCCACCCCGTGATTTCTTGCAAGCTATAGGGGTCCTTCGACCCCTCGCTGCGCTCCGTCGAAAATCATTTACCACGGAGACACAGAGGGCACGGAGTTCTTGGTTTCGATCAAGTTTTCTCCGTGATCTCCGTGCCTCCGTGGTCAATTTTCATTCCTATCGCGAGCGAGCCTCTCCACTGGCTTGTTTTCCCGAATCGGGAATCACACAAAAAGACCGCAGAATTCCTGTAACGGTGCGCCCCGTCACTGCGTTTATCCGTGTGGCCCAGATGTAATGGGCCATAGGGGCCCCTAAAGGCCCTTACACCACGGAGAACAACATGATCTCGGCAAGCGTAACTTTGACTCAACCCCTCGGCAATCATCGCCAGTTCGTAGCTACCAGCGGTACCGGCCACCATTTCCTCCTTGACGACGCTGCCGGAAATACCGGTGCGAAGCCCATCGAACTCGTCGCCATCGCCCTGGCCGGCTGCACGGCGTTCGATGTCATCGGCATCCTGCGCAAGAAGCGTCAGCAGGTCACGGGCTACGAAGTCAAGGTGGAAGCTGACCAGACGCCGAACCCGCCGCAGGTCTTTGCCGAGGTTCGCATCCACCACATCGTGACCGGTACCGATGTGTCGCCCCAGGCGCTGGAAGACGCTATCAAGCTCTCCGAAGAGAAGTACTGCTCGGTCGGCGCTATGGTCAAGTTGAGCGCCGAACTGCACACCACGTTCGAGATTGTGCCGGCGATGGAAACCGCATTGGTCGGGGCGTAAGGATGTTGGGAGTTCCACGCACACCGATGCCGGCCATCCTGAGAAGCCAGCCGCCGCCATCGCCGAGAATTGCAGTGACCCACATCGTGCGATTCATTGCGCTTGCTGCCCTGCTGGCGATGCCGCTGGCCGCGCAAACGGGCACGCCGCTTACCTTGCCGCAAGCCGTCAGCATGGCGCTGGACAAAAATCCCCTGCACAAGGCCGCCATGGCGGACACCCGCATTTCGGCAGCCGACATTCGCGAAGCCCGTTCGCCGCTCATGCCGAAAATCATGTTCACCGAGAGCGCATTGCGCGGAAACGATCCCGTGTTTGTTTTCGGCACGCGACTGCGGCAGCAGAGCTTCACCGCTGCCGACTTCGCCCTGAACAAGCTGAACACGCCAACCCCGATCGGCAATTTCTCCAGCCGCTTCTCCGGGCAGTGGAGCCTGTTCGACGGGCTGCAGAGCTGGTTCGGCGTGAGCCGCGCCAAATACATGCAGCAGGCGGCCGAGCAGCAACTGGACCGCACTGACCAGGAACTTGTGTACCAGGCCGTGCAGGCGTATTACGGCGTGTTGCTGGCGCAAAAGCAGTTGCAGGTCGCGGAAGACGCAGTGCAAACCGCCGAATCCATCGAGCAACAGAGCCGTGCGCGCGTCGAAAGTGGCATGGCCGTGGACTCGGACTGGTTGAGCGCACAGGTGGTGACCTCGCGGCGCAAGCAGGAGCTGATCCAGATGCGCAACGGCCTGGCGCTGGCGCGCGCGCAACTGGCGCTGGCTCTCGGGATGCCTGCCGATACCGCCTACGAACCGCAGGAGGCGCTGGCGGAGCGCCAATTCCCGGCTGCGACGGCGGCGGAGTTGGAATTGAGGGCGCTGGAAAAACGTCCCGACCTGAAGCGCGTGGAGTCGGAGCGTAGCGCGCAGGCCAAGAGCGTATCGATGGCCAAGGGCGCACTGGCTCCCCGGCTGAACGTCTTCGGCTCGTGGGAAACCGACAGTCCTTCGCCGGGATGGAACGGCGGCAACAACTGGATCGCCGGCGCGGAGTTGCAGTTCGATCTATTCGACGGCGACAGCAAGAGAGCACACATCGACCGCGAAAAGGCGGTGCAGGAGAGAGCGGCGGCAATGCGCGATGCTTATCGCGACGAGATCCGGCTGCAAGTGCGCAAGGCCTATTACGAATACGACGCCGCACGCCAGCAAGTCGAAGTGGCGCGAGGCACGATCGCACAGGCCGATGAGAGCTTGCGCATCAACCAGAACCGCTACGAAGGCGGCCTGAACACGGTCAGCGACCTGCTGCGCGTGGAAGAGGCCGCACATCGTGCCAAGGCTGACTATTGGCAGGCGGTGTACCGCGTGCAAACCAGCTACGCCGGGGTGGAACTGGCGACCGGCACACTGAGTCCGAATTCTCCGGCGGTGACGCAATGAATCGTGCTAGCACTCTTTCCGCGGTGGTGCTCCTCCTCGCTTTCACCGCTTGCTCCGGCGAGAAGCCAACGCCGACGCCCGCGCCCGAAATCGTGCGCGACGTCACGCTGTTCACCGCGCAACGCACCACCGTCCCAGATTACGTGGAGGCCACCGGCACGGTGCGCGCGTCGCAGTCGGCGCAACTTTCCAGCCAGGTCATGGGGACCATCACCCGCGTCAACGTGCAGGAAGGCGATCACGTGCGGCGCGGCGAAGTGCTGATCGCGATTGACGAAGCCCAGCAGCGTGCCGCTTACTCCGGCGCCAATGCCGGACTGCAAGCCTCGCAGGAAAACATCGCCGCCGCCAACGCCGACTATGCGCTGGCGGAATCGACGATGCAGCGCTATCAGATGCTGTACGACAAGAAGTCGGTCAGCCC
>PLBW01000228.1 GCA_003135475.1 Acidobacteriaceae bacterium | reverse complement strand
GGCTTCGCCGCGCACATGGTCGCCACGTTCAGCTGGTTCGGCTGGCATCCCGCGCTGCGCTGGATCACCCCCGCATACTTGCCCGGCGGCCTCACCGACTTGCAAAACAACGTGCTCTACGCTCCGGGCTGGCACTTTGGCTTCAACCTGCCGGCATTTCTGATCGTCATGTTGCTGACGGTGGTGCTGGTGCGCGGCATCCGCGAATCGGCCGAAACCAATAATGTCATGGTGATCCTGAAGATCGCCGCCATCCTGGCCTTCGTGTTCGTGGGCATGCGATTCATTCATCCCGCCAACTATCACCCCTTCGCGCCGCAGGGCTGGCCCGGCGTGCTGACCGGCGGCTCGATCATTTTCTTCACCTATATCGGATTCGACTCGGTCTCGACCGCGGCCGAGGAAGCGCGCAATCCCCAACGCGACCTGCCGATCGGAATTATCGCCACGCTCATCGTTTGTACCGTGCTCTACATTGCGGTTGCCGTGGTGCTGACCGGCATCGTTCCCTGGCAGACTTTGATTGACGACGCCGCGCCGGTGGTCAACAGCATGAGCAGGCTGGCGGGAACCACGAAGTCCGCGCTGCTGCACTGGACGGAGCTGGCGGTTCTTTTCGGCGCGATGATGGGCATGATCTCGTCGCTGCTGGTGTTCCAACTGGGACAGGCGCGGGTTTGGTTCTCGATGTCGCGCGACGGCTTGCTGCCAAAATTGTTCAGCCGTGTGCATCCGCGCTTTCGCACGCCGGCTACCGCAACGTGGATCGCAGGATTCCTGGTGGGGATTCCCGGCGGCATTTTAGACATTGGTACGCTGTCGGACTTGTCGAATATCGGTACGCTGTTCGCGTTTGTTCTGGTGTCGATCGGCGTCATCATCCTGCGCTACAAGCAGCCGGAGCGCCGTCGCGGATTCCGTGCTCCGGGCGGCTTGGCGGCGCCAATCCTCAGCGTTGTGTTTTGTGTGCTGCTGATGTCGGGCCTACCGATTTTGACCTGGTTGCGCTTTTTCGTGTGGCTGATTATCGGGTTGATGGTGTACATGCTCTACAGCCGCCACCGCAGCGAGTTCAGCCCGCGCCAGCTCGGGCCCGTGCCCAACGCGCCGAACAAGTCGTAGCATCTCGGGTACTCGCATACCCCATGACGAAATCGCCCCATCTTACTGATTCCTCCAACGACTTCATCTTAGGACTGCCCAAGGCCGAGCTGCACCTCCACCTCGAAGGCACCGTCGATCCGCCGACGCTGGCCGAGCTGAGCCGCCGCCATCCCACGCCGCTTCCCAGCACCAATAATCGCTATAAGAACATCGAGGACAGCGGACGCGTCTTCAGCGAAGAAGAAGCGCGCGCTCTCTATGAATACAAAGATTTCACCGGCTTTCTCGTGGCGTTCAAGGCGGTCACCGAGCGGTTGCGTACCGCCAAGGACTACGAGCTGGTTACCTATCGCATGATGCAGAAGCTGCATGCGCAGAATGTTCTGCACGCCGAGGTATACATCTCTGCCGGCGTGGTGCAGTGGCGCGGGCAGGAATTTGCTCCCTTATTCGAAGGGGCGGAGCGTGGGCGACAGCGCGGCGAGCGCGAGTTTGGAATGTCGCTGCTCTGGATCTTCGACGCGGTCCGGCACTTCGGCGTCGACGAGGCGCGCCGCGTGATTGAGGAGGCAATTCGCTTCGAGGAAAGAAACGTCGCCGGCATCGGAATCGGCGGAGACGAGCGCCGCGCCGGACCAGAGCAGTTCCGCGAAGTGTATGAGCACGCGGCACAGCACGGGTTGCGGCTGACCGTGCACGCCGGGGAAACGGTGGGGGCGGAATCCGTCTGGAGCGCGCTGCGGGAGCTCAAGGCAGATCGCATCGGGCATGGACTGCACGCCTCCGACGATCCCGAACTAGTACGCTATCTGGCGGAGAAGCAGATTCCGGTGGAAGTGTGCATCACCAGCAACGTGATGACTGGGTGCTGCGCCTCAGTGGAGGAACACCCGGTCCGGAAATTGTTTGACGCTGGCGTCCAGGTCACGCTAAATACGGACGACCCGGACATGTTCCACACCAACCTGTTGCGTGAATATCGGATTGCGCAGCAGGTCTTCGGATTCAGCCAGGCTGAGATTGGTGAGCTCGCGAAGAACTCGTTTCGCGCGTCGTTTTTGCCGGAAGAGAAGAAGCGAGAGTACCTGGCGAAGTTCTGAAACCCTTGTTCGCGGATTGCTTGTTAATCCCCGCGGACCGCGCGGAACGCAGCCAAACGCTCGCGAACGGTCATCACGTGCTGCGGAAGATCGAGTTGCGATCCTTCTTCGAGAATCGGAATCAGCTTGTCGAACTCGGGGCCGGAGTGTGAGCCGGTCAACGCGATCCGCACCGGATGAAATAGCTCTTTGCCCTTGGCGCCGGTCGTTGCTTTCACCTCGTTCATGGTGGCCTTGAAGCGCTCGGGAGTCATCGGGGACGGATCGCCTTCGGCCTGCGCCGCGAACGCAGCGAGGACGTCGGCAGTTTTGGGCGCGGCGAGGACCTCCACGTTATCGGCAGAGTTCACAGCAGCGGCTGCATCGTAGCGGAAGATCAGTCCCGCGCGCTCCGGAAGCTGGTCCAGTTTGTCCACCGACGGCTGTAGCAGACCGACCACCTTACTAAACCAGGCTCGCGTGCGCTCATCGGGATTTTCCGGCAGCAATCCGGCGCGCACAAAGAACGGTTCCGCGAGCTTCTCGATGCGCTCAGGCGGACTTTGCTTGATGTAATGCCGATTGAGCCAGTAGAGCTTCTCCATGTCGAAGACGGCGGGCGACGGGGTTACGCGCTGCAGCGAAAATTCCCTGACCAACTCTTCTGGCGAAAAGATTTCGCGGGTGCCGCCGGTCGGCGCCCAACCCAGCAGCGCAAGGTAATTCACCAGGGCCTCGGGCAGCACACCCATCTCGCGAAAATTGGCGATGGAAGTTGCCCCGTGCCGCTTGGACAAGCGCTCGCGATCGCTGCCCAGAATGGTGGACAGGTGTGCGAACTCCGGCACCGGCCATCCCAGCGCCTCGTAGAGCGCCACCTGCTTGGGCGTGTTGGACAGGTGATCGTCTCCGCGAATGACGTGAGTGATGTCCATCAACCCGTCATCCACCACGACCACATAGTTGTAAACCGGAATGCCCGTGGAGCGCAGGATGATGGGATCGCTGACCACTTCGTTGGAAAACTCAACCGGCCCGTGCACGATGTCGTGAAAGCGAATGGGGTGCTCGGGAATGCGCAGCCGGACCGCCGCCGCTTCGCCGCTGGCGCGGCGGCGTTGGCTCTCCTCGGGGTCGAGCGCGCGGCATTTTCCCGAATAGATCGGAGGCTGCTGATGTTGCAGAGCACGCTCGCGGTCACGCTCCAATTCCTCCGGCGAGCAGAAGCAGAGATAGGCTTTGCCTTCCCTCACCAGCCGCTCGGCATGTCCGCGATACAGCTCCAGACGATCGCTCTGGCGATAGGGAGCGTGCGGTCCGCCGACATCGGGCCCCTCGTCCCAATCGATGCCCAGCCACTTTAGGTCGTCGAGAAGCTGCCCCTCGAAGCGCGCCTCGCTGCGCGCCACGTCGGTGTCCTCGATGCGCAAAACCATGACGCCACCGGCTTGCCGGGCAAAGAGCCAGTTGAAGAGTGCAGTGCGGGCGTTGCCGACATGCAGTTGTCCCGTGGGAGACGGAGCGAAACGAACGCGGGCTTTGGCAGCGGTGTTCACCCTCTGATGTTAGCAAGAGCGGAGGAAGAAAACCGCTTGACCACGGATTTGCAAGGATGAAACACAGATTTTCAGGACCCGCAAACTCCCCTGTTTTCTGGTGTCAATCCTCGGCCATCCCGCGCCGCAGTTACGTCGGCGGCGGAGGCGGAACATCGTCGTCGGCGACCGGTGCTCCGCCATGTCGTCGCATCTCTTCGAGAATTTCCTTCAGGACATCCTCGCGGTACGCTCCGTTGTGCATGCGCTCGGTCATTTCCTGCAGCGCCACATTCAGCACGTGGTAGTGGTGGAGCTCGCGATAGCGGGGATCGCTGGTGACTTCCTTCCACAGACCATGCAACAGGTCCACATCTTCCTGGCGCATGCGCGGGGTGTGCGGACCCAGCAGGTATTCGTGCTTGGTGCCACTGGGCTCAACCACCACCAGCCGCAGTCGCGGACGCGGCTCGGGAAGCCGCTCCCAGGCATCGCCCGTGAGTTTACCCTGTTCATCCGCCGTGAGTTTGTTGGACAAGCCGCAGACGGCGACCGACGAATGCAATCGTTGCGCCGTGGCCACAATGCTTTCGAAAACATCGTTGGTAGGCACCACCAGCAGGGAAACGTGTTTACCTTCCTTCTCGGCGGCGGTTACTACCGCGGTGAACAGCTCCTGCTCATACTTCTTGAACACTTCCGAGGTGTCCACCACCTCGCTGCCGCTGAAGGAGTGCTCACGGTGATAGACGCGAGCGGTCATCACCACCACATCGGTCTTGGTGGTGTCCGTCTTGGCCAGCACTTGCCGCAAGTAGTACAGATTGCGGGGATCGCGGACGGCGACCAGGATGTTGCCCGGCCGCACCTGCATGGTCTCCGCGCTCAGTTCTGGATCGGTGGCGATGTTGAACTGCTCCAGCCCTGATTCGCCGGCGGCGTGTTCGCGAGCGGTCTTGCGCTCTGAGACGGTGAAGACGACAAAAAACACCACGCTGAACGTCACCCCGGCGACAGTCGCCAGTTGCTTGGTCAGCAGGTTCACCAGGGCAGTGGAAAACAGGACCACCGAAATCAAGATCACGCCCACGGGTATCTCAACCCCCCGGATGTGGATGTTGCCCGGCACTTTCCACTGCCGGTCCTCCGGGCTCTTGTAGCGCAGCACCATTACCGCCAGCGACATGAAGGAGAAGCTCCAGATCACGCCAAAGGCATAGAGCGAAGCCAGCAGGTACACGTTGCCGCGGCTGGCGATGATGGTGAGGACCTGCAAACCAACGATCAAATTAATTACCCGATAACTGGTGCCATAGCGCTTCTGAGGTCTTTTGAACCAGGTAGTAAGCACGCCGTCCTCAACCAGCCGGTTGAGCACGCCATTGGCGCCCACGATGGCGGTATTGACCGCGCCAGACAGCATGAGGGTGCCTACGATCACCACGAATGCCTGGAAGAAAAGCCGTAGGGTGTAGGGACCGACGACGTTCATGGCCAACCCGCCAATCAGATTGGCATAGTAGTCGGGACGCACCTTGTCGGGAATGATCATGACAGCGAAAAACGAGACCAGCCCGGTGAAGAACAGGCTGTACAGGAAGATCACCAGCCCGGTTTTTTCCAGGTTCTTAAGCTTGGGGTGTTCGATCTCGCGATTGATCTGGGCCAGCGATTCCTCGCCGCTCATGGCCAGCACAGAATGGCCGAACCCAACCAGCAGCATGATGATGGAAATCCGCTCGGCCCAGGTGCCCAGGAGCCAGCCCAACGATTCCTCGTTATGGTGCATGTGGGCGGGCGACGGCAAAGGCGGCAATTGACCGCCGTGTTTGGCCAGCGTGATAAGACACCAGACAATCAGGATCACCACCATCACCGTGGTGATCTTCATGATCTGCAGGGCGCGTTCGCTGGATTGATGAATGCCCTGGATGTTTTGCCACCAGAAATAGAGGGTCACCAGCACGGCAAAGCCGGCAGCAAACGAGTTCTCAGGAACGTGGATGTTGTAGCCGAGATGATGGAAGGTGTCGGTCAGCAGACCGGCAGCGTACTGTCCGGCGGCCACGGAACTGATGGGGCCGGTCAGGATGTAATCGAACAGCAGCGCCGAAACCGACAGCTTGGCCAG
>PLBW01000143.1 GCA_003135475.1 Acidobacteriaceae bacterium | reverse complement strand
CCCCAGTGAAGGTGTAAAGTACGGTCTCCTTGCCTGTGCTGTCCACCTTGAACACTACTCCGCATCCCTGGTCGTGACATGCGCTCATATCCCCGCCGCCGCCGGTGGTGCCATAAAGGTTTCCCTTCGCATCCCAAATCAAAGAACCTGCACCGGGATACCCCCCGTCCGCTCCCCTAGTGAAGCTGTAAAGCACGGTCTCCTTGCCTTTGCTGTCCACCTTGAACACTACTCCGACGCCAGAAGCGCCGCCGACGTTGGTGGTGCCATAAAGGTTTCCCTTCGCGTCAAGAATCAAACCCGTAACAGGCAACCCCCCGTCCGCCCCCCCAGTGAAGGTGTAAAGTACGCTTTCCTTGTAAGTCTGCGCTTGCGCAAAGTGAGTTGAAACTGCCCCTAACCCGAGCACGACTGCTAACATCAGCGCGGCACTGGCCACACGCCGGCGGATGCCCGAGTTCCATCCCCGATGTTGAACTGTCCTGGTCGTATAGCCCGTCCATGTTTGTTTAGATTCGAGTTCTTTCATTGCCGCCTCCTTAGGTTCTAACCGGTCAAAATTTTGGACAACCTGTCCATGAGATTGAACCTGTATCACGGGCCAACGGCGAAGACCATTCAATTGCGCTTACGGCAACCAAAACGTTGTTTACTACGAACCCCGATGTGCCAGTGCAGACGCGGCCCGCACAGCCATGGAGGGGAGGGGCAAAGAAGGACGAGTCGCCAGCAGCGACCTCCCGCTGCAGGCATTTCACTGCCGGTTTTGACGACTACTCGCTGCTCGACTGACTTGACTTGTGGGGCTGGCGATCTTGATCGGATTTGATGACTTTCAAGAAGGCCTGACAGGCGGGCGATAGAGCGGGGCTGTGCCTGCACACGACCCAGAGGCTGCGCGCCTCGCGAAACCCTTCGATCGTCTTCACTATCAGTTCGCCCCTGGCTTCTTCCTCCCTGACACACATGCGGGGGACGATCCCCACTCCCTGCTCTCCCGCTGCCATTTTCTTGATGGACTCTAATGTGCCCGTCTCCACTTGCACCTTCAACGGAACATGGCAGCGGCGGAATGCCCTCACCACCCGCTCCCGCAGTTCAGAAAGCTCAGTCAGCAGAATCAAAGATTCGGAACCCAAAACCTGAATGTCGACTTTGTCCCGGCTGGCCAGAGGATGTCGAGGGCTCATCACTGCAACCAGCCGATCGCGCATGAGCAAATGCCCCTGGAGATCCTTGTCGCGTGGCTGCGAAGCCACCAGGGCAATGTCTAGCTTGTGCCGCTTGAGGGCCGAGAGCACAGCATCCGAGTAGCCGATCATTAACTTCAGCTTCACACCCGGATGTCGCCTGTGAAATGCCTTGGTGAGCCGCGGTAAAAGGTATTCTCCAATGCTCTGGTTGGCCCCGATGCGCAGTTGCCCGCGTTTGACCTTGCGGATTTCCTCCACCGCGGCAGCAGCCTCATCGCGCAATGCCAGCAGGCGCTTGGCATAAGCCACCAAAACCTGGCCCGCATCCGTCAGACGAAAATCGTGTCCCCTAGAGCGATCAAGTAGCGGGGTTCCGAGTTCTTGTTCCAATTTGCCGATAGCAATGCTGACGGCCGGCCCAGTGCGAAGCACGCCTTCCGCAGCCCTCTTGACACTGCCCTCTTCCGCAATCGCCACCAGCATTTGGAGCTGCATCAGTTCCATGTTCGTTTCCAAGCCGCCATTCCTGACCTTCTGCGCCGGACTGCTGACAACGGAGGGGTTCAACTCGCCTCACAGCGCCCCCTTAACGCACAGAAGCCAGATGTGACGACGTTACCCGCAAGATATTGGGGCAATTGTCCGGCGTCAACTATTCTTTCCCCTCGTGTTGCCTCATCGCAGAATGTTACCGAATATTTCCCTTAAGAATGTTACCGAACAGAATGCAAGCTCTGGGCCAACGGCACCCAATCACGAGCAGCGACCCTCGAATAGCGCCGCACCTCGAGCTTCTTGGGTGCGTAAAATCGACGGAAGGTTCACAGCTCCACCTAACGGACTGTCGAGAAGACACCGAAACTGTCGAAGCGCGCAATGCGTGGCTGGAAAAACGCGCGTTTGCTTCCTGTGTTTCACATGTGTTCGGAGGACGTGCGCCGGAAGTAGCTGAAGCCCTCGAACGCGAGCGAGCCGTCTTGAGGCACGGTCCCACGCGCCTCGATCACATTACGAAGACTGTCGACTTCCTGGGAAGGAAACAACATGAGATGGTCCCCGGTGTTCCGTTTACGTTCGGCCCCCTTCTCGACAGCGCCAAGGCCTCATTCCCGCGTCTGGAGTCTGCGCCGCGGCCCGTCTATGTTTTTGACCAGACCGGTTCGAAGACGGACACCTGGCATGACAGAGCTTGACTGAACATGGGCCGTACACGGCTCAAGTATTCACCCCCAACCAGCCGAGAATCTGTGTAGTGTGCCAACAATCGAAGAAAGGCCAGGTAGAACAGTTCCTGCACAAGTTCGCCCATGGCATAAAGCTGCCGCCGCCACCGCCGCCTCGCGACCGGGGAAGGCTGCCCAAGCGGCAAACGAACTCGTATGGTCAAAAATCTCAAANNCTGGAATGATTTGGGCTCGCATGATTGCGTAGATCACCGGAACCGTAGACCAGGAACTCGAGGAGCGCAATCACCAGGGCAAGCAGAACCGGCTCCTCTTCCCCTTGCCGAATCGAGGGGCGAGCGGGCTTACTTAAGCGACTATCGTTCACCCGTCGGGTGTGCTTGCCCCTGAAAGTCAGTCTGAATGTCCTGAATCGGATCTGTTTCGAGGCGTTCAAAGATGAGTTGACAGACCCGAGTTCGATTGGGGATTGCCAAGGATCTCTTTTCCAACGCTCGGGTCCGAATGGTCGAGCAGCCCGACAGCCGAGCGCCACACCAAGTGCCCTCCTGCCCACAGAATGTTAATCGCCACTGCAATCGCCAGCAGTGGATCGAAGGGCTTCCATCTGGTCAGCATCACCAGCCCCAGCCCGGCCACCACGCCGAAACTGGTCCAACTGTCGGTGAGGACATGCCTGCCGTTCGCCTCGAGGATGAGGGAGTGGCAGCGCCTCCCCGTTCGTATCAGGTACCACCCCAATCCGGCATTGAGGACACCTGCCGCCAGCACCACCAGCGCGCCTGTTCCCAGGTTCTCCAGTTGCAGGCCGGCCATCCATTTCTCGATGGCGGCGTACAAAATAAAAATTGCTGCCAGCACGATCATGGCCCCTTCAAATCCGGCGGAGAAAAACGTAATGCGTTCGTAACCGTAGAGAAACTCCCCCGCCGCCGGCTTGGTGCTAAGACGCAGGCTGAAAGCCGCGAAGGCCACAGCGACCACGTGAATCACCGACTCCGCCGCATCTGACAGGATGGCGGCCGAGCCCGTCATGAAGTACGCCGTCATCTTGCTGACCAGCATCAACACGCCGAAGGCCAGCGAGATCCGCATGGCAAAGCGCATTTCGCGCAGTTCACCTTCGTCGCGGGGCGAGGTGCTTCGCCGAGATGTGATCGCCGTAGTCACAGCTGAGCCAGGTTCGGGCGCTGTCCGTTCAAAGGCCCGCAAAGGCCGTCAGAGTTTGGACGCGGGCCAGAAGTCTTCTTCGAGGAAGTGTGTTGTTACGGAGCGCTGCTTTCGCCTGATCTCCCCGAAGCTAGTTTTGGGCCAACCTCGTGTTGCCAGACCACAGATCCACAATCATTGGTCGACTTTTCGGAGGTCTTCTTTTCTTGACGTGGTGTAACAGCTACTGAATAGCCACGTGTTCCAGGACCGCGTTCTGCAGACGGTTGAGCTTGTTCTGCGAATGGGGCGATGGGTCCTTGTGCCGGTCCTTGTGTGCGACGTAGGTCCCGACGCCGTAGCCGATCACCGATCCCGAGAAGACGTCAGAGGGGAAGTGGACTCCCCCGGTCACGCGGGTTGTGCTGACGGCTGTCGCCGCGCCATACATCAGCAGGCGCATCGGCCAGTTCGGGTACTCGTGCGCCATAACGGAAGCCAGCGTCCAGGCGAAGGTTGCGTGTCCCGAGGGGAAGGAGCCGCTGCTCCAATTGCCGGAAAAAAACTTCCCATCGCCCTGGCCCATGTAGGGCCGTTGCCGCGCCAAAATCGCCTTCAGGGCAGCATACAGGATGACGCTGTCGACGCTGGCTTCCGCGCTGCGTATGCCGGTGTTAGTGGCGTGCTCGTTATGGGTGATCAGGCCGGTGAAGAAGATGCCTCCGGCAGTAGCGCCCAAGCCGTAGACACCAGCATTGGACACATTGATGCTGGTGTTGTGCCAACTTGGCGAAACCTGGTGCGCCACGCTCTCATCGTTGGCGATCAGCACTCAGGTAGCGCCGACCACTAGCGCATCCCAGACGATGGCTTTCTTCTGGAACGGGTACTTCAGGATATGCCATTCGTCGGAGCCGATCGTTTTGACGGCTGTCCCGAGGCTTTCCCCGAAACTATTCGATGGCGTTGCCGAGGGGGCGTCCGGCAGAGTCGTGCCTGCTGTAGCAGAGGAGGTTGCGGCGCTTGCGTCATCCGCTATCTCGAGCGCAGGCGCGGTTGACCACGACGCCAGCAGTACCAGCCAGAGAAGGCCGGCACAGCCGGACTGGCGAATGCGAGGCCGAAAAACCATGCTTACTCGTGCTGAAGATCTGTGCAGATAGGCTGACGACGTTTCCGCTGGCATTAGCGGCTCCCCCAAAGCACGTGCTCTTGTCTGCTTCGCCCCACCCGGCCAGAGTCTGCCAATCTTATCGTGTCGATGCGGAGAGCACAACCTCGGTGACCGGGTCGTAACCGGCCTTTGCCCATAGCTGAACTTGAGCCCGAAAGCGAACCACTAAGGCGAGCTTCGCAGCAGTGATTGGCAAACGGGTACACAAGAATGTCAGTGCGAATCTTGGGCAAACAGGAAGCTACCCGCAGCGCA
>PLBW01000003.1 GCA_003135475.1 Acidobacteriaceae bacterium | reverse complement strand
TGCCGCCATTTGAAGATCGCGGGTCGGGTTCCCATTTCGCGATTCTTTCACGTCACCAGCCAGCCGCCCTGAAAGTTGCAACACATCCGAACCCGAGGTCTCGCGGCCAGGTCTGTTCATCCCGGAACCAACCCGCCAATTGCGCAACGAAAATCTTCTCGCACAAAGGCGTGGAGCTGGCGGATTCCGACTAAGCCACCTTCTTCTTCTCCGCCCACCTTGCCTTCATCATCGCCGACAATTTCTTCCGCATGGCTGCACTCATCGGCTTCCGACCAGTGGATTTCTTCGCGGCGGCCTTAGCCTTCTTCGGCGCAGACTTGCCCTTCCATTTCGCCCAGCGCTGTTTCATCGCCGCGGAGATGCGCTTCCGTGCTGCCGCGCTCATGCGACGCCGTTTAGGGCCGCTCGCCGGTTTAGCATGGCTCCCCTTAGGTGGACGGCGCCGACGCGCGGGTTGGGAACCTAGTCCCACAAGAGCTGCAATTGCATTTTCGATACGGCTAGCTTCCTGTCTAAGTTCTGCCACTATGCTTTGAATGTCCATGTTGTCCTTTCTTTATTGCGATATTAGCTCCGGCAGTTCAGCCGGCAATGCTATCACTCCCGTTTCGATTCGTCCTCGGTGCGAGGTAATATGAGATGAGACTTGCAAGCCCTTGATTTGAAATATCCCGGGTCGAGAGACAGTCAGCTGCTTAACACTCAACCAAATGTTTTGACTATCCGATCCGCTAATAGCAGGGCGCACGCCCTGCGAATTCAAGCTAAAATCAGCTCTGGCGTGGTAGTTGCCGGAACGACACCAGATGCCAAGGCCCATCAGGCGTCGACGTTTCCCGGCGCAGGATATAGAGATTGCCGTCGTCCGCGCGTACTTTGTAAAAGGCATCCTGGGGGCCGTACCACTGGTCAAGTACCTCCTCGACCATGTACTGGCAATCCTCAAGCCGAAATCGACCGGGCCTTTCGTCCGCCGTCCGGCCGGAGTAGCAATTCACCTCTAGCTTCATCTCCTCCATTCTGACGCATAGGCGTTACACCCGCCACCGGCGCGGGCTTTCTTTGTGCCTTTCAGTCGCGGCTCCCAGCCCTCCTTCATCGTTAGTAAATGCCGGTTGTTCTCATTGATTTTGTGGCCCCCGTGTTTCGTCTCACATATTACCTTTTTTGAAACAATGAAGGCCAATGAAAATACAATGGGAAAAATTGAAAGGCGAGACCATGAATTTGCGGCAGTTGGTAGGAAGAATCGTCGGATCGTCACGGGAAGATTGGCACCTCATAGCGGACGCGCCGTCCTATCGTGACCATCTTCAGTTTTACGAAATGTACGAAGGCCAGCCGAATGTCCTTCACGTCGCAGCGCACCCCAGTGTTGCGGTTTACATTCCCGACGTGTCAATCACAATGGCTTGGGGCTTGAAATGGCTAGAAGATTTCAAGGAAGACTGGTGTAAGAAGTTTCCTGACCCAAAGGCTCATGGCGGGTTCGTCGATGTCTTCTTCAACAATGCCCTGGTCTACCGCACAGCTTATGTCTGGGTAGATGAGATACACTTTCCGCTTCCTCGACATACTCAAGGGGCGGCGTTAGAAGTCGATAAAGGTGCCTGTGAGTTCATGGAGGTGATTGATTCAATGGGTCGAGCAGCCCGCCCTGCTTATGACAAATACCAATCCGACCTCCGCCGCGCCGGGTTTACGGTTGTGGACAAGGAGTGGCCGACGTTCATGCACTAACGGCAATGTGAGCGTGGGGGAATCCACAAAACCAATATATTTGAGCAATGAAATTCGCTTCGTCCCTGTCGGCCGGATGCCCATTTCGCGGGCCTCGCAGAAATCGAAAGTTTGGAATCGGGGGTCGTGTCAGGGTACCACTGCGTTACTCCCACGATTGCGACCTCGCGCCTTGGTTCGTTTTTCGTGCTGGTTGTTTATCTAAAATTGAACGTCTCGAAGAGGCCCGTAGAGGGAAAGGTGCGGAGTCTCTGTAGGTTCGGGAGGGACAAAGTTCACGACCAGATAACGAAGGTCGTTACGATCATGAATTGTCCACGTCACAACCGGTTGTGACGTCTGCACTTGTTGCATGTGACATGAACATGTTCCAATGATGTGTATCTGGAACAGAATTTCGAATGCAGTAACTTACCTGCATAGAACTGGCAGCTGCTGCGAAGACTCGTGGATTTGAGCCTCGGATGCGGCCTCACATTGCCATCCGGCCGTAAATGAGCGGCGATACGTTGTGAGTCACAAGGGGTCGTCGTGCTTACACCATACGGATTGGACATCATAGAAAGCTGCCTCAGCTGCAAGATGCGCGTAGCACATATCTTTTGCGATCTTCCCGCCTCTGCGTTGCAGACTTTCGAAACGATTAAGTATGCCAATGCGTATCCCAAGGGTGCGGTACTGTTTGTCGAAGGTCAGGCACCGCGCGGCATCTTCGTGTTGTGCAAGGGTCGGGTCAAACTTTCCATCTGCGCGTCGGATGGCAAGACCTTAATTCTGAAGATTGCCGAAGCGGGAGAAGTTCTAGGACTGAGCGCCATCGTCAGTGGCACACCCTACGAGTTGACGGCGGAAACCGTGGATCCGTGCCAAGTGAACTTCGTGAAACGTGAAGATTTCCAGCGCCTAATGAGGGAGCACAGCGAAATCTGCCTGCACGTCGCCGAACAATTGAGCGACAAGTACAACGACGCCTGCCGCGAGCTTCGTGCGATCGGGCTGCACTGCTCCGCCGCGGAAAGGCTGGCAAAGCTGCTGCTCGACTGGAGCACGCAAAAGGGGGAGGCCGCCAAGACCGAGCCGCGCGTCAAGCTTGCGCTCACCCATGACGAGATGGCGCAGATGATCGGCACGTCGCGGGAAACCGTGACCCGTTTGTTCGCCGACCTGAAGAAGCGGCAGATCGTGCAGACGAAGGGCTC
>PLBW01000011.1:2925-3305 GCA_003135475.1 Acidobacteriaceae bacterium | reverse complement strand
TCTCGCCTACATTGCAGGCTAGGAGTGTGAACTGAGGATTTCTTCCACTCGCTGCAAGTCCTCTTCTGTGTCCACGCCGATGGTGTCGTATTGCGTCTCGGCTACGTGAATCGGGATTCCGTTCTGCAGGAAGCGCAGCTGTTCCAGGCGCTCGCTGCGTTCGAGCGAAGACTCGGGAAGCGCCACGAAGCGATCCAACGCCGGCTTGCGATAAGCGTAGAAGCCNNAGGGTTTTGCATCACCTCAAGCAGCCCCGAGATGTGCTCCGCCCGTGTCATGGGCTCATCGCCCTGGACGTTCAGGTAAACGTCGGCCGCGACGGTCTGCGATATTTCGTGAACCCGTTCCGTGCCGCTGCGGTGCGCGGCGGAAGTCATCTG
>PLBW01000011.1:0-2909 GCA_003135475.1 Acidobacteriaceae bacterium | reverse complement strand
CCGATCAGGAGTTTTCCGGCAATCTCGCGCAGAGCCTTGCGCGGCAGGCGCGTGGAGGCGAGGCGGGCCGGGATGACGGCGATGCTTCGCATGGGTGAGTGCTTCCACATGATATACATCTCCGGCCCGGGGCGGATGCCTGGCTGGATGGAGGACGGGCGTGCTCGCCCGTCGCGCACAGGCCGGTGCCGGACGGGCGGGACGCCAGTCCTCTATTTCCACAGTTACGTCCGGCATGTTCACTTCTCGGTGACAACCGGCTGACACTGGTGAGGCTACGTTATATACTGGTCAACTCGCGGGCCTCTGNNCGTTGCCCGAGATCACGATGGAAGAGTCCTCCCGAGGCCGACCGGATGGAAAGCCTTCAGACGCTGGCGAAGGTGGCGCGGCATTGCGCACTCCGTCCAAGGGTGACAGCTCATCTCCCGGCACGACTCCGCCCTCGGACTCGCCAACCCTGATCGATATTCCCGGCCCAGGCACGCCCGTGCCTTCCTCTGATTCTCCTACGATGGTGGACATTCCGGGCAATTCCCCGGATTCGCCGACCATGGTGGACATTCCAGGTCCCGATTCTCCGACCATGATTGAAGGTGTCAGCCCCCTGCCGGGAAAGCCTCCCGCATGGAAGCCGCGAGCCCAAGCCAGTCCGGCAATGCTGGAACCTGGTCAGCTCCTGGGGCAGCGTTATGAAGTCCTGCAAATTCTTGGCGAAGGCGGGATGGGCGCGGTCTATAAGGCGCGGGATGTCGAACTGAATCGCATGGTGGCGCTGAAAGTTATCCGGCCCGATCTGGCCACCAACCAGTCCATCATTGATCGCTTCAAGCAGGAACTGCTTCTGGCCACCCAGGTCACACACAAGAATGTCATACGGATCTACGACCTGAGTGAAGCCGATGGCATGAAGTTCATCACCATGGAGTACGTCGAGGGTGAGGACTTGCGCGGCCTGATGCAGAAGAAGGGAAAGCTTGCTCCCGAAGAAGCGGTTGAAATCATGCAGCAAACCTGCCGCGCGCTGGAAGCCGCGCACAGCGCAGGCATCATCCACCGCGACCTGAAGCCGCAAAACATCATGCTGGGCAAGGATGATCACGTATTCGTCTCCGACTTCGGGCTCGCCAAGTCGCTGGGCGAAGTTGGCGGCATGACGCAGAGTGGCGACATGTTGGGTACGCCGCGCTACATGGCTCCTGAACAGGTGGACGCCAAGCATGTGGACGCGCGCACCGACATTTATGCGCTGGGGCTCATTTTCTACGAGATGCTGACCGGCGACGTTCCGTTTACCGCCGAGACGACGTTGCAGCTGATGTACAAGCGCGCACACGAGACTCCACCGGCGCCAAAGACCATCGCTCCTAACATTCCCGATTGGCTGAACAACATCATCATGACGTGCCTTGAGCGCGATCCCGCGAACCGCTACCAGAGCGCGCAGGAAATTCTGGACGACGTCGACGCGCAGCGAAAGCCTGAAGCGTCGGGAGTCGTTATTCCTTTCGTCCCGGCTGCGCAAGCTGTCGGAAAGACGAAGCGGCGCTACATTTGGATTGCCTTTTCGGCGATTGTAGTCGGCCTTGCCATTGGCGGATGGCTTCTTTTCGCGCGACGTGCGCATACCCTGACCGAAAAGGACACGATCATTCTCGCCGACTTCACCAATAAAACGGGCGATCCCGTCTTCGACGACACGTTGAAGCAGGCCCTGGCTGTAGGCTTAAGTCAATCGCCTTTCCTCAACATCCTTTCGGACGGAAAGGTCCGCGCCACCTTGGGCCAAATGAACCGTCCGGCCGCCCGGAAAGGTAGTACAGAGGTAGTACAGAGGTAGTACAGAGGTAGTACAGTTCGTCGTGTTCGATGTGATCCGCCCAGGAAACTGAATCTGCCCTGACCCGTTTCCCTCCGCGAGTTTCCCTGCTACGCCTTGGCCTTGCGCTCCGCCCACCGCGCCTTCATCATCGCCGACAATTTCTTCCGCATGGCTGCACTCATCGGCTTGCGACCGGTGGTTTTCTTGGAGACCGGTGTAACCTTTTCGGTGCAGACTTGCCTTTCCGTTTTGCCGACCCGCTGCTTTGGGGAATTGCTTGCGGTCTCGTTTTGGAGATAGTCTGGCCTAACATGAGCGAAAAAGAGGCAAAGGTCGTGCGAGAGCAACTGGCTCGGCGTGGGTCAGACAATCCACATTCGTTCAAGCCAATCGCCGGCTTTCGTACCTGTAGGATTTGCGGTCTTGCTAGAGGCCACAAAGTTCATGACGTAAAGGATTCCGCCAACATGCCGCCGCATTCCACGCAAGAGCAGGGCGTCACAGGAAGCTCGGATGCTTCATCCGATCTCACGCGGGAAAAGCCCTTGCCACCGCACCGGCAGGCCAGGTCGACGGTTCGGCAAATCCGCCGCTGTCCACGGTGTCGCAAATTAAACACAGGAACCGACTTGTCCTGCTACTGGTGTGGAATGGAGCTGCCCGCAGATACTCCAGCGCCAGCGAATATTGCGCCTCCGTCCTTTGCTGGGTACGCCAAAACTGGCGGGATCCGGCGGAAGTCGCGCCTGCCGGTGCTGGGGATCCTGGTGATCGTTCTACTCCTGGCGGGTGCTGGCACTGCCGTGTGGATGCTGCGTTCCTCATTGCCAAGCAAGCCCGCAGCGGCGCCTTCGTCCGTCGTTGTAACGATCTCTCCGGGGAGCGCCCAGGTGGTAGCGGGAAAGGCCTTCGACTTCTCTGCTACCGTCCGCGGCACGGACGATACCCAAGTGACTTGGACGGTGCAGGAGGGCGACGCCGGCGGCCGCGTCGTGACTCGCGGAGCCAAAGCCGAAGGCGGCACGCTATCGTCGAGGGCCGTCTACATCGCGCCGCGTACGCCAGGAACCTATCATCTGCTGGCGAC
>PLBW01000075.1 GCA_003135475.1 Acidobacteriaceae bacterium | reverse complement strand
CCGGCAATTGCACATTGCCGCAGCTGGAACAGACCTGGTTCAGCACCATCTCCATTCGGATGGGAATACTACGCTGGACCCGTTGCCCTGTAAAGTGACCCTGGTTCTTCCGGAGTGGAAGCGGTGCTCGAAACGTGGGCTCTGGGCGATTTCTTGTGCAAGGTTTTGCACTCATGCCAAACCACTCGCCACGGCATCAGCCGCTGAGGTCGATGACCTCAGCGGCTGATGCCAGAATTATGGACCGCCTAAACGCGAACCTGAAGGCTCGCACTACCCAAGCTAGGCCACCCTGGCACTGCTCCACCCACGTAAACCCACCCCGAATCGCTCTTATCCTTCTGCGGCACGCGCTGCGCTCGCGGCTGCGGCGGGCGCAAAATCCAGCAGGTTGAGCTGCACTCCCCCGAATTCNNTCGAAGCCACGTTGAAATTTACTGCCGTTGGAATTTCGCTCATTGGCCACGACGCGCAGCTTTAGATGTTTCTCTTTGAGCACCCGAGCCGGCTGGACCAGCTTCGCGGTCCGGGCAACGAAAACCGGCACCGGATTGCCGGAGCCGAATGGCTCCAACTTCTGCAAGAGCAGCCAGAAGTCGTGCTTGACATCGTCGAGCGAGATCTCGGCGTCGTAGTGGAGGATGGGGATGAAGTCCTGCGGCGTCAGCCGTTCGCGGGCGAAAGCATCGAGCCGCGACCGCAGCTCAGGAATCTTCTCCACCGGAAGCGAACAACCCACCGCGTGCGCGTGTCCGCCAAAACGGGTGAACAGCTCAGGACACGATTCCAGCGCTTGCAGTAAATGGAACGCCTCGATGGAGCGGCCCGAGCCATACGCTTCGCCATCCTCGCAGGCGAAGATGAGCGTCGGACGCCGATACCGCTCGACGACCCGAGTGGCGCAAATGCCGATCACACCGCGATGCCAGCCTTCGCCCTCCAGCACCAGGCAGTAAGCCTCTCGCATCTCGGGAGACGCTTCAATCTTGCCTTGAATCTCTTCCAGGATGCGCTGCTCTTCCAGTTGCCGGTCCCCATTGAGCTGATTGAGCCGAATCGCTATGTCCGCCGCTTTGGTTGCGTCCTTCTCGGTGAACAACTGAATGACGTGCTCGGCCACATCCATTCGCCCGGCGGCGTTCAAGCGCGGCGCTACCCGGAAAGCGATGTCGCTGGCGCTCAGAGGGCGCGAGCCGTCCAGTTGACAATTGGCCAACAAAGCGCGCAGGCCCGCGTTGACCGGTTTTCTCAGCCCCTCCAGACCAAGTTTGGCGAAGACGCGGTTCTCGCCAATCAGCGGCACCGCGTCGGCGATGGTGGCAATGGCGACCATCTTCAGAAACGACGGCAGCAGTCGCTCGCGTCCGGTCTCCTGCAACAGGGCCTGCGCGATTTTGAATGCTACCCCGGCGCCGCACAACGACTTGCAGGGGTAGTCACAACCTTCCTGATTGGGATTCACCACCGCCAGCGCTTTCGGCACCCCGTCGGCCTGCGGCAGGTGGTGGTCGGTGACGATGAGATCGATGCCCCGGCGCTGCGCGGTTTCGCCGGCCGCGAACGCCCGGATTCCGGTGTCCACGCTGATGATGACGCGAATGCCGCGATCGGCGGCCTGCTCGATGACCTCATCGCGCATCCCGTAGCCTTCGCGGATGCGATGCGGCACGTGGTGCTCCGTCGGTCCTCCGCAGAGTTCGATGGCGGTCTTGAGAATCACGATCGCCGTGGTGCCGTCCACGTCGTAGTCGCCGTAGATCAGGACGGTTTCGCCGCGCTCGATGGCGGCGCGCAATCGCCCCACAGCAACGCGCAGGCCGGTCATCAGGCCGGGCGAATGCAGATCTTGCAGGGAAGGGGTCAGGAACTTGTGCGCCTGCTCGGCTGTCCGTATACCACGAACCGCCAGTAGCCGGGCAGTAGAGATGGGCAGGCCAGTCTCTAGCGCGAGCCGCTGTACGTCTTGCGATTCGGCATTGCGGAGGGCCCAGCGCACGTCAGCGTTCGTCGTCCGAGTCGGTCTCGTCGATCGCCATGCTGCCGAAATCTTCCACCAAGTCCAGCAGATGCTGATACCGCTCGTACCACTCGGTGGAGACCTCGTACAGAAACATGATGCCCTGATGCGGCCAGCCGAGCTGGATGAAGCCGGTCTTGCCCACGTGGTTGCGCAACCAGCGCGCTTCGTCCATGTCTTCATCGCTGGGATAGTTGGCGTGCTGCAGGCGCTGGATAAGGTAATCGAGTTCGTCGCGCTGAAGCACCTCCTCATCCATGGAGAGGAACTCGGAACCGGCTTTTTTCGCCAGCTCGACAAAATCCTTCCAGCTTTCGGGGTTGTCTCGCGGGTCCCACATGACGCTGTGCACGTCTTCGGTGACGTATCCCTGGAAGCGGCTCAGCCCGTGTCCCAGGATGAAGGCGTTCATGTCGTCTTTGAGGTTGGATAAATCGTCTGACATAACAATGTCTCGCGTGCCGCGCCCCCAAAAAGTGGCAACCGCGAAAATCATCATACTCCGATGCGGGTCCGCTGACACGGCGCCGACAGGACTTGCGGAAAAAAGCGATGTTCGGGGCAACTACTCGACGACTCCCTCGAACAGGTCGGTCTCGAGCTTCGCCTCGCGCGGGTCACGCGTCACTGCCAAGTGATACATCTCCACTGTGCCGCGACGCTGCCCTAGGCTCTTTTTGATCCGCTCAAACAGCGGCGTCTGCGTGATGTGCTGTCGAAAGGCTTCCCCTTTCTTCTCGAAGCGCTCGGCGCCCACTTCGATGCGCGTCGTCACCGTGGGCGGTGCAATGACCTGACGATCGGGCAGCACGAAGTCAGCGGTAAGGTAATATAGCTTTTGTGCGCGATGCGGGGTTCGTCCTTGCTCCAGTTGCTCGGGATAACAGTCGGGACGGCCCGCCCATTCGAATGCCATAGTCGCGAAAACGCCCGCCATGGCATGGTCGATGTGACCGGTGAGTCCGCCGTCGGGCCCAAAGGTGAGCACCACGTGCGGACGAATCTGGCGCATGCGCTGGGTGAGGTCCCCGACAACTTGATAAAGATCGGTGCGGTTGAGCTTTCCGTCAGGATAGTCGAGCACTTCGTATTGGCTTACCTTGAGCAGCTTGCAGGACGACGCAAACTCGGCGCGGCGCATGGCGGCCAGTTCCTCATTGGAGCGTGAGCTGCCGCGATTTCGCGCCGCGGTTCCGGCGGTGATGCAGACGACATGGGTCTCGACCCCGCGGTCGTGGTACAGCAGCAGAGTGCCTCCAAAGGCGCCGGCCTCGTCGTCGGGATGAGCGGTTACGCAAAGAAGTTTGAGCATAGTTGCTGACGGCGGGTGTCTTTTCTCCGGGCAAACACTTCTGGAGGACAACCGGTTCACCGTCCCTACAGATTACAACGAAGTTCGAGGGGAACAATATCCTTGGTAAACCGCGCCTGTTGCCATGTCCGGGTGATGCGCAGCGGCCTATGGCCGTAGCGCCCATAGCAGGACCGCTCCTGCGAGGAGCAAGCACCCGTGCACCCAACACGGATAACTTCGCCGTTGCGCTCGAATCGAACTTTGCGGAAAGCAGAGCCGCCACAAGCCCGACGCAGTCAGTCCCGAAAACAATGTCCAAAAATACCACCCGCGCCAGACCAGGGACGGAAGAGCCAGCACTAGCAGCAGCGCTCCCACGGCCCGAACCACACGTGCGTTACTCATCCACCGTTCCGTCAGCCCCGGCGCGGCGATGTGCCAAATCCCGGACACGAGCAGGAGACCCACTACGACCCAGAAATAGACCGTCTCCATCCTGCAGTCAGACTACGCGCCAAAGTCGTCGGTCGAACAAAGACCAAGGATGCCCTAAGTGACACACATCACAGGGCCTGGTGATAAGACTCACGGCTCTCCAGGTCGCGAAAATCCTATCGTGGATACATACAACGAGCCGAATTCCGCAAGAGCGGGGGAGGACATCAGCATGAGCCCAAGCAATGGAGATACCCATCCGGCGGCCACCAAGCAATACACGCCGCGCCTGATCTTCTGGGAAGTTACCAAGGGCTGCAACCTGAGGTGCATCCATTGCCGCGCCACTGCGACCGAGCTAATGTCGCCCGCCGACCTACCGACTGACAAAGCGCTTGACATCATCTCGCAGATTGCCGACTTCGGCAATCCCATCCTCGTACTCAGCGGTGGAGAACCTCTGTACCGGCACGATATTTTCCAACTGGCGGAGTACGCAACCGGCCGCGGTCTTCGCACCGCGCTGGCCACCAACGGAACCCTGGTGACGAAAGATGTCGCGCAAAAGATCAAGCAAGCCGGAATCAAACGGGTCTCGATCTCGCTGGATGGATCAGATGCGCACACCCACGATTCGTTCCGCGGCATTCCCGGCGCGTTCGACGCCGCTGTCTACGGCATGCGCAACCTGCAGGCACTGGGAGTTTCGGTGCAGATCAACACCACGATTGCGCGCCACAACGCGCACCAGTTGCCGGCCGTACTCGATCTGGCACGCAGCCTCGGCGCCGATGCGCTGCATACCTTTCTGCTGGTACCCGTGGGATGCGGAGTCGATATTGCCGCCGAGCAGATGGTGCCTCCAGAAGAGTACGAGCAGATGTTGAATTGGTTCTACGATCAGTCGCTCCAAGGCGGGATCGAATTGAAGGCAACCTGTGCTCCGCATTACTTCCGGGTGGCGCGGCAACGCCAGGCTGCCGACCGCTTAGCTGGTCGCAACGAAGCTGCAACACCAGCGCCCAGCGCCCATGAAATTGGACCGACGGACATGACCATGCCAGGCTCGACAGGGATCAATCTGAAGCCGGCTGGCGGACCGCCGGTCGGACACGCCGGCCATCCCGGCGGCATGAATGCCATGACTAAGGGCTGCCTGGCGGGAACCGGGGTATGTTTTATCTCGCACGAAGGTGAGGTCTTCCCTTGCGGATATCTGCCGGCAATCGCGGGTGACTTGCGCAAGCAGAGTTTCGCGGAAATCTGGAACGACTCCGACGTTTTCGCCCAGTTGCGCGACGACGACAACCTGAAAGGAAAGTGCGGCTGCTGCGAGTTCCGCCACGTTTGCATGGGTTGCCGCGCTCGGGCGTACGCTGCCACCGGCGACTTCCTGGCGGAAGAGCCGTTCTGCGTCTATGAGCCGGGCACCTCGAATAAAATGATCCGCGAGGCGGCTGCAAAGCGCTAATAGCGGCCAAGAAACACATGAGAAAACTCCCTCGTTCTAGTCGCCAGTTCCATGGGCAACGGGCAAAGCAACGCGAGACGACTTTAGTCTCACTTCCCCGA
Source organism: Acidobacteriaceae bacterium (assembly GCA_003135475.1). Taxonomy (GTDB): domain Bacteria; phylum Acidobacteriota; class Terriglobia; order Terriglobales; family Acidobacteriaceae; genus Bog-257. The sequence goes on along the minus strand of PLBW01000075.1, from coordinate 21,469 downwards.
TACGACACTCAGGCGGACTTCGATGGATTTCATCCAGAGGAGGCTGGAGACGACTTTCGCGAACAGAACAAAATGGTTGAGCGTTTCGCGCAGGACATTCGACATCCGGGGCTCATGGTCCAGTTCGTGACGGTGCACAGGGAGCACTTCGCGACCTGGCTGGCCGGCAGGGAGATCACCTCTGAACTGCGCGCTCAATATCTAGCCGATCTCGGCAGGGAACACTACGAGGCAAAGCAGGAATAAGGACAGCCAGATAGGATGTAGTTCCCGCTGGGACTTAAGTCATATCCGGCGTACTCCGGCAGCATTAGCATCGCAGCATGGCCGCTCACGTCAGCACCGTATCAAATTTCCGACGGAAAACAATGACCATCCCCCGCGAACATGGCGCGTGGGGCATGCTGCTGGTGCCGCTCGCAACCGGCGCGGTGGCGGCGCTACGCTCCAGCATGAATGGCGGCTCGCTTGCGCTCTTCACCCTTGCGGCGATGTCGCTCTTCTGGCTGCGCACGCCGGTCGAGAGTTGGCTGGGCACCTCGCCGATCAAGGCGCAGACCAAAGACGAGCGCGCCTTCGTGCTGAAGGTGATTGCCGGCAGCGGTGTGCTGGCCGTCGTCAGCATAACGGCGCTGTTGTGGAAGAGGCAGCATCTCGGACTGCTGACCATCGGCGCAATTGCAGCCTCCGCTTTCGCGATGCAAGCAGGCGTCAAGAAGCTGGGACGCAAAGGGAGGATGCCGGCGCAGATCATCGGAGCGGTGGGCCTCACCTCCACGGCGGCGGGCGCCTATTACGTTGCCGCCGGCAAACTCGACCGCATTGCAGTCGCGTTGTGGCTGGCCAACTGGCTGTTCGCCGCAGACCAAATTCATTTTGTGCAGGTGCGCATCCGCTCCAGCCGCGCCGCCAACCTGGACGAGAAGATGAAACAGGGATTGCCCTTCCTTCTGGGGCAAGTGGGCCTCATCGGCGTAATTCTCGCCGCCTGCCGATTCGGACTCTTCCCGGGCGCCATGGCGTTGGCTTTCTTACCCGTGCTGGTTCGCGGGACACTGTGGTTCGTCCGGCGACATCGTCCCCTCGATGTGCACAAGCTCGGCTTCAGCGAACTGACTCATGCCGTGATCTTCGGCGTGTTGCTGTCCGCATCGTTCTTCGTGTAGTCCTCGTCCGCTGTTTCGATATTGCCTGGCTTCCCTTACAATGATGCCGATGATCTCGGCGAGCAACTCCTCCGCACTGGTACTTCTGAAGCATTCCGTGGCAAAACTCGCCGCGCTGATGCTTCTGCTGGGCACCGTGGGCGGAAGCACGCTTGCCTCGCAGTCACATCCCTCTGCAGGAGGTCGTTCGTCTATGGCAATTGTGCTTAAGAGCTCCGCATTCGCGCCCGGAGCAGTGATTCCGAAGAAACATACCTGCGAGGCCGCGGACGTTTCGCCGGCGCTGGAGTGGAGCGGGACTCCGGCGCGCACCGTCAGCTTCGCGCTGATCATGGACGACCCCGACGCACCTGCCGGGACCTGGGTGCACTGGGTGTTGTGGAACCTGCCGGCCAGCGCGCATGAGCTTCCCGAAGCAGTCGCCAAGCAGGACAAGCTAGGCGACGGGACACGGCAGGGCCGCAACAGCTTTCGGAAGATTGGCTATAACGGCCCATGTCCGCCGCCGGGCAAGCCGCACCGGTATTTTTTCCGCTTGTATGCGTTGGATGAAAAACTCGAGCTCGCACCTGGCGCCAGCAGCGCAGATCTTCAAGAGGCCATGAAGGGCCACGTCATAGGCCAGGCAGAATACATGGGAACGTACCGGCGATAGCGGGTCTGAAGGCCCGCACTACCCGCGCCACAACCATTCTGGACCTGCTCTAGCAGCGCACAATCTTAGGCGAGTCGATCCCCTTGGTGGCGTTGCGCGTATCCACTACCAGCTTTGACTCCCGCACAATTCGCGGATAGTCGTAGTCGCTGTGGTCGGTGACGATCACCACGCAGTCATACTGGTCCAAATTCTCCAGCGGCGCGCAGGTCATGTTCAGGGCATAGCGGCGTCCCTGCCCCACCGTTGGGAAGTAGGGATCGTTGTAGCTGACGATTGCGCCGCGCTTCTGTAGCAGCTCGATAATCGTGAGCGATGGCGACTCGCGCAGGTCGTCAATGTCCCNNGCGCCGTTGAGCGCCTTCTTCTCCTTGTTCAGCGCGTTGGCGACGGCTTCCACGGAGAAGTACGGCATATTGGTGTTCACTTCGCCGGCCAGTTCGATGAAGCGGGTGCGGAAGTCGAACTGCTTCGCCTTCCACGACAGATAAAACGGATCGATGGGAATGCAATGCCCGCCGAGTCCGGGGCCGGGATAGAATGCCTGGAAGCCGAAGGGCTTGCTCTTGGCCGCGTCGATGACCTCCCAGATGTCGATGCCCATGCGCAGGCAGAGCATCTTCAACTCATTCACCATCGCGATATTCACGCAGCGGTAGATGTTCTCCAGCAGTTTGGTCATCTCGGCGGCGGCGGGCGTGGAGACCGGTACAGTGCGGTTGAAGATGGCGCCATAGAGCTTCGCTCCGAGTTCGCCGGCCAGCGGATCGAGCCCGCCGATGACCTTGGGAATGTCGCGACGCGCAACCGTGTCGTTGCCCGGGTCCTCACGTTCGGGAGAGAAGACCACGTGGAACAGATTGTTGCCTTCGATACCGGCGCGAGCCGCTTGTAGCCCGTGGTGATTGGAGCGCTCGAGAATCGGTACCAGGATTTCCTCGGTGGTGCCCGGATAGGTGGTGCTCTCGAGAACGACCAACTGGCCAGCGCGCAGATGTGGGGCGATCGATTCGGCGGTGGCAGTGATGTAGCTGAGGTCGGGTTCGTGGTACTCGTTCAGCGGAGTGGGAACGCAGATGATGATGGCGTCCATGTTGCCGATATTGGCGTAATCGGCGGTCGCGGTGAAGCCCTGGCTGCGCGCCGCCTGGATCTCGGGGGGCGCGATCCGGTAAATGTAGGACCCACCAGACTGGAGCACGTCGACCTTCTTCTTGTCGATGTCGAAGCCGGTGACGGGGAACTTCTGTTCGCTGAACAGCAGCGCCAGCGGCAGACCGACATAGCCCATTCCAATCACGCCAACTTTAGCGGTGCGGGATTCGATCTTGCGTTTGAACAGTTCAGACAACTCGGAGCTTGCAGTTTTCGATGGCAAAGACATAGGTGATTCCTCGGGACGCGATTCTTAGCACGGCGCCACAGGCTCGGTACTGAGGCCCTCCGTCTAAAATCATTTACCACGGAGACACGGAGGACACGGAGTTCTTGATTTCTATCGAGCTTTCTCCGTGATCTCAGTGCCTCCGTGGTTGATTTTCATCCCTTCAGGTGAGCCTCTCCAACCTTCACTGGCTCGTGGCTTTTGCCGTCACTGCGACCAGGCTGCGATACCAGGCGACGGTGCGCCGCAAACCTTCCCGGAAGTCCACCAGCGGCCGGTAGCCCAGTTGTGCTTGGGCGCGCGAGATGTCGGCAAGCGAGTGTTTGACATCGCCCGTCCGCGCCGGCGCATATTCAACCTCGCCCGCGTATTCGGTCAATTCCTTCAGGATGGCGAATGTCTCATTCAGAGTGTAGCGATGGCCGGTGGCGATGTTAAAGGTCTGACCGGCGACCTGCGATTCGGGTTGCGTGGCGGCCAGCAGGTTGGCTGCAACCACATTGTCGATATAGGTGAAGTCGCGCGACTGTTCGCCGTCTCCATAAATTGTGGGCCTCTCGCCTTGTAACATGCTGGTGATGAATTTAGCCAGCACCGCGGAATATTGTGAGTTCGCGTCTTGCCGCGGTCCGAAGATATTGAAGTAGCGCAGACTAACCGTTGGCAAACCATACACGCGATAAAACGCAGTCATGTAAAGCTCGCCCGCCAGCTTGGACACCGCATAAGGCGAGATCGGATGGGGCGGCATGTCTTCCTGCTTGGGCAGCGTCGGGGTGTCACCGTAGGCGGAAGAAGAAGCGGCATAAACCACGCGTTTCACTCGTGCGTCACGCGCGGCGATCAGCACGTTCAGCGTGCCCTCGACGTTAACTGCGTTGCTTCGTGCCGGATCCTCCACCGATCGCGGCACCGAGGGGATGGCTGCCTGGTGCAGTACGTAGTCCACTCCGTGGCAGGCGGAATGCAGGGCCTTGAGATCCAGCAGATCGGCTTCGCGGAAATCAATTTGCCCGGCAACCTCCCGGATATGCTCGCGCTTGCCGGTCTCGAAATTGTCGAAGCCACGCACGCGTTCGCCGCGTTCGAGCAGCCCGCGAACCAGGGCCGAGCCGATGAATCCGGCCGCGCCGGTCACTAGATATTGCGCCATGGTGTCAAGATTAGCACGCTAAGAGGTGACCGGGCGCGGGCTGCTCGCAGCCAGGTCGAATCGCTTGGCCAGCATATCGACAATCTCTTTGCCGATCTCCAGCGATGCTGTGGCCGCCGGGGACGGTACGTTGCAGACATGGATCATCCCTTTGCTATGGACGAAATGAAAATCGTCCACTAGGTTGCCCTTGCTGTCCACCGCCTGGGCCCTCACCCCAGAGCCGCCCTGAACCAAGTCCGCTTCCATTAGCTCCGGCACCATCTTCTGAAGAGACTTCACGAAGGCCGCCTTGATCCACGAGCGGTATTGTTCCGCCAGTCCCATGCGCCAATACCTCCACGCCATCTTGTAGAAGCCGGGAAACAGCAGCATCTGCACGGCCTCGTTGAGATCGGGCGAGGTGCCGGTGTAGCCCTCGCGGCGGAAGGCCAGCAAAGCGTTGGGTCCCGCCTCGACGCTGCCATTGACCCGGCGCGTAAAGTGCACTCCCAGGAAGGGGAAGCGCGGATCGGGAACGGGGTAAATAAGCGCCTTTACTAGGTTGCGCCGCTCGGGTTTCACTTCGTAGTACTCTCCGCGGAATGGGATGATTTCGAGGTCGGTCTGCACCCCAGCCATGCGAGTGATCGTATCGCTATACAGGCCGGCGCAATTGATCACGTATCGTGCCCTGAAACTGCCGGCGCTGGTTTCCACGATATTGCAGCTTCCGTCTTGCCGCAGACCGAGCACCTTGGCGCGAAACACAATCTCGCCTGCGGCCGTCTCGATCAACTCGGCATATTTTTGCGCCACCACCGCGTAATCAACGATGCCGGTAGAAGGAACGTCCAGCGCGCTGATCCCATCGCAATGAGGTTCGATCTCGCGAAACTGCTCGCGGCTCAGCATTCGCAAACCCGGGACGCCATTGGCAATCCCGCGCTGATGCAGTTGCTCGAGCCGCGGAACTTCCTCGGGGCTGGTCGCGACCACGAGTTTGCCGCACTCTTCGAAGGGGACCCCGTGCTGCTGGCAGAAGCGCTTCATGGACGCGGCCCCGGCGACGCAGTTGCGCGCCTTCAGCGAGCCTGTCTTGTAGTAGAGGCCGGAGTGGATGACTCCGCTATTGTGTCCGGTCTGGTGAGCGGCCACGCGATCTTCCTTCTCCACCACGACCAGGGTCATGTCTGGAAAACGCAGCGTGGTCTCCAGAGCTGTCGCCAGTCCGACAATCCCCGCGCCAATGATTAAGAGATCGGTTTCGCGGTCCGCCATAAGGTCCTGCCACCGTCCTTGCAAACTCGCGATTATAAGGGCCTGGAGGGTACTGCTGCTAGGATGCACGTCACAAACGTTGCGCTGCTGGCCCAGGAACATTACTCTAGGGGCGGCAATGAAAGTGCTCATCACGGGCGGGGCTGGCTTCATCGGGTCGCATCTTGCCGAGCGACACCTCAACCTGGGCGATGAAGTCTGCGTTGTTGACGACCTCTCCACCGGCTCCATCGCCAATATTCAACATCTCAAGATTCATCCCGAATTTACCTACCACATTGATACCGTCACCAACACACGGTTGATGACCGAACTGGTGGACCTCTGCGACGTCGTTTATCATCTGGCGGCTGCCGTCGGGGTGCGCTTGATTGTGGACAGTCCCGTGCGCACCATCGAGACCAACATCCGGGGCACCGAAATCGTACTTAGCCTGGCGGCGAAGAAACTAAAACGCGTGCTCATCACATCCACATCGGAGGTGTACGGCAAGGGGGGCCGGATCCCGTTTCGCGAAGATGACGACCTGCTGATGGGCCCGCCCAACAAGGGCCGCTGGAGTTATGCCTGCTCCAAGGCCATCGACGAATTCCTAGCCATCGCGTACTGGAAAGAGAAGCGAGTTCCGACGGTGATTGCTCGCCTGTTCAATACCGTAGGCCCGCGACAGATCGGCCGTTATGGCATGGTGGTTCCCAGCCTGGTAGTCCAGGCCTTGACCGGCAGCGACATCACTGTCTTCGGCGATGGCGCGCAAAGCCGTTGCTTCACCCACGTTAACGATACGGTGGATGCGCTGGTCGGCATCATGGCCCATCCCGATGCCAATGGCGAAGTCTATAACGTGGGCAGCGATCACGAAATCACCATCATCGACTTGGCAACACGCATCAAGCGCATGACCGGCTCGGACTCGAAGATTGTCTTCGTCTCCTACGGAAGGGCCTATGAGGAGGGCTTCGAAGATGTGCGGCGGCGGGTCCCCGACATCGGCAAGCTGGCCGGGCTCATCGGCTATCGTCCGCGCCTGTCCCTGGAAGAGACCCTGGAGAGCATCGTCGCGGACCAGCGCGCCCGTTTGCGGGAGCACGGGGTAACCGTGGCTGCCCGTTAGGACCCAATTCGCGGCCAACTATTCTTGGTCCCCGTATTTCATCGAGGAATCGCAATCATGCATGTGCTGGTAACCGGCGGAGCAGGTTTTCTTGGCTCGCATTTGTGCGATGCCCTGCTGGCGGAGGGCCACTCCGTGGTCTGCGCCGACAATTTACTGACTGGACGGATGGAGAACCTCGCGCATCTGCGGCACGAGTCTCGTTTCGCTTTTCTCGAGCAGGATGTCAGCCGGCCCTTCGATCCTGGAAAAGTTGACTATATTTTCCACTTCGCGTCGCCTGCCAGCCCGGTAGATTATCTCGAACATGCCATCGAAACCTTGCAAGTCGGCTCGCTCGGCTCCATGAACTGCCTTGAGCTGGCGAAGAACTACGGCGCCAAGTTTTTATTGGCCTCCACCTCGGAGTGTTATGGCGATCCCTTGGAGCATCCGCAAAAAGAGACCTACTGGGGGCACGTGAATCCCATCGGCCCGCGATCGGTGTATGACGAATCCAAGCGCTTCGCCGAAGCCGCCACTATGGCCTACCACCGCCATCGCCGGGTGGACACTCGCATTGTTCGCATCTTCAACACCTATGGCCCGCGACTGCAGATCAACGATGGCCGGGTGATCTCGAACTTCATGAAACAAGCCCTCCGCGGCGAAGCTCTCACGGTGTACGGCGACGGTTCGCAGACGCGCAGCTTCTGCTATGTGAGCGACGAAGTGGCGGGGATTCTGGCGTTGTCGAAGTCTGACGAGCACGAGCCGACCAACATCGGCAATCCCGTCGAGTTCACGATCCTGGAGTGCGCGCGGGCGGTGCTGGAAGTGACCGGGTCGAGCAGCAAAATGCGATTTGAGCCGCTCCCCCAGGATGATCCCCGGCAGCGAAGGCCTGACATCGGCAAGGCCAAGCGGCTGCTGGGATGGGAGCCAACCATCGATCTGCGGAGCGGCTTGCGCCTGTCCCTGGACTACTTCAAGGCGGCGGTGCAGGCGGCGGGAACAAGCGCATAGAGTAGTTCAGGAAACGAGAGACCTGTTTAGACGCGCGTACCGTGTCTGATCAGCGAGAAGATCAGCCAACTGCATCCACCTACAAAAAGGAGGCTGTAGGATGCGAGGTTTGCCTTAAAGGCAGCGGAGCGGACAGTCGGCCACTCCTGCTCCACCATCTTGTCGATGATAAAGGCTTCGATGTGCCAGGACGCAAAGAAAGACGGAATCAGCAAAACCATCGCCGCAAGCGGCACTGGCCAATAAAAGACCGATTGCACGGATCCGAGCCATGCCGAGTTCATGATGACGAAAATTACCTTGAGCACTGGACTTTCAAGGGCCTTTTGGGAAATATGTGCGCCGATTGTGGTTCCGAAGGCGAGGTCCAGAAACAACATGACCATCCAAGCCGCCGGAATCCCAACGATCGTCGAAACAACATTAGCAACCGTGAACACCCAAGCGGATCGGCCGTAGCTCGTCTGAAGTAACGGCTTGCCGACCCAGACTTCCACCAGGATTACCGGCACCAGAGCGTAAGCCATCAGCGGAAGCGTGACAAAGATCATCGGTAGGCCGACGTCAGCCAATAATATTGCCGGGTTCCCGGGCGCGAGAGCTACCGATGGATAGAACATTTTGATATTTGCCGATTGTGACGCTTACAACACTACGAGCGTGATCCCCTTATTGCCCCTGCCCAGGTCCCTGTCGCTTTTCAGTTCGGGCATGAGCTTGAGCAGCTCCCAGCTGCGTTCATCGCTGGTGCGCCAGTTTTCGCCGTAGATACAATCGCGGATTTCTTTCGCCTGCGCCATTTGCCGCAAGGTCGATTGCAACGCGATGCGCAAGTCTCCGCCGACGCCGCTGGAGCCGTAGCCGTGCACTAGCTTCAGCACCCGCACGCCACCCTGCTGCGCGACGCGAATCTCGGAACTCAGCCGTGAGCGCGCCTGGGGTACGCTCGGCATTCCGGCTTCAAGGTTCACGATCTTGATCCCAGCCGCCATTGCCGTGTTCTCCTCAGCAGCATAGTCAGGAACACGATATCATCTCTAACTCGGTGATCGTAGATGAAAGATATCGCTTCCTGGGCGCTGGAAACAGCTAAGCTGCGCGGCGCTTCGCACGCGGAGGCCCGCATCGTGGACGAACGCAGCCGTGCGCTCGCCACCAAGAACGGCAGGATCGCCGGCGCCTCCGACTCCGAATCGCTGGGCATCGGCATTCGTGTCATCGCCAACGGAGGATTTGGCTTTGCCGCCACCGATGACCTGTCGCGGGAAGGGGTCGAAGGCTGCGCCGCCAGAGCGGTTGAGATTGCCCGGGCATCGTCGAGCGTAAAGTCGCAAGAGCTGTATCTGGTGCCTGAGCCAGCGGCCAAAGCTGACTGGGTTTCGCCCTGCAAGATTGACCCGTTCAGCATCGCCATCGAAAAAAATCTGGACCTGCTGTTCGCGATTGACACTGCCCTGCTGGCAGTAAAGGGCGTAACTCTCGCCGAGACCAACATGAATTTCCGCCGCTATGAGCAGTGGTTCTATTCGTCGGAGGGTTCCGAGATACACCAGACGATCGTCACTTCCGGGGCGGGCTACGCGGCTTATTCGTTCCAGGGTACGCAGATCCAGAAGCGTTCTTATCCCAACTCGTACGGCGGGCAGTTCCAGGGCAGAGGCTATGAACTGATCGAGGAGTTGAGGCTGCTGGAACATGCCGGCGAAATTGCCGAGCAGGCGGTAGCGTTGCATTCGGCTGCGCAGTATCCCGAAGGCAAGTTCAATATCATTCTCGACTCGTCGCAACTCGCGCTGCAAATTCACGAGTCCATCGGTCATCCCATTGAACTGGATCGCGTCCTGGGCATGGAAGCCAATTTCGCGGGCACGTCGTTTCTCACGCTTGACCAGCTTCGTACCCTGAAATACGGCAGCGAGATCGTCAACGTGGTGGCCGATGCCACTCCGGCGCACGGGCCGGGGCTGGGCACATTTGCTTACGACGATGAGGGCGTCGCGGCGCAATGCACTCCGATCATCTCTCACGGGCTGTTCACCGGGTATCTCACCTCTCGCGATACCGCAGCCGCGATCGGCGCGACCCGCAGCGGCGGATGCTTGCGCGCCGAAAGCTGGAACCGCCTACCCATCGTGCGCATGACTAATGTGAGCATTCTTCCCGGCGAGTCGCCGCTGACGCTGGAGCAACTCATCGCATCCACCGAGCATGGCATTCTGATGGAAACCAATCGCTCCTGGTCCATCGACGACAAACGGTACAACTTCCAGTTCGGTTGCGAGATGGGCTGGGAGATCGTCGGCGGCAAGCGCGGACGGATGCTGAAGAACCCTTCCTACTCGGGAATGACGACTGAATTCTGGAACTCGATGGATGCCATCTGCTCCCGCGATGAGTGGACGTTGTGGGGCACCCCGAACTGTGGCAAGGGACAGCCACAACAGGTGATGGGAACCGGCCACGGCGCTGCACCCGCGCGCTTTCGCAATATCATGGCCGGCACTGCGTATAAGGGGAACGAATAGGGATGCTTGATCGCAATCAGGCGAACGACATCTTCGACAAACTGCGCCGCCTGTCCGAGGCTGACGAGATCGAGTTGCTCATCTCCGGCGGCCGTAGCGCGCTTACGCGCTTCGCCAACAACACGATTCATCAGAACGTCGCGGAAGAGGCGTACCACATTTCGGTGCGCTCTGCTTTCGGAAACCGTACGGCCCGTGCCACCACGAACAAGCACGACGATGACAGCCTGCGTCGCGTGGTGCAGTCCTCCGAAGTGCTGGCCAAGGTGCAGCATCCCGATCCCGATTTGTTGCCGATGCCAACGAAGGAAGAAGTGGCCGCTGCCGCATCGGCAGATTGCGGTGACGGAGCGGTCCATCGATACTTCGAAGCCACAGCACGGGTGACTCCGCAAGACCGCGCCCAGGGCGTTGCCTCCATGGTGAGTGTCGCGAAGAGGCACAATCTAGCCGCTGCCGGCATCTTCTCCTCTACGGAGATTGTCGAAGGTATCTTCAATTCACGAGGTGTGAACGCCTGGTACGAGCAGACTCTAGCCGAAATTTCGGTCAGCATGATCGGCAGCTCCTCGTCCGGATGGCAGAAGGCGAACTCACCCGACATGGCGCGACTCGATCCCGTACGCCTGGCTGAAGTCGCTGCGGTAAAAGCAATCGAGTCAAAAGCTCCTCGGGATTTGCCTCCGGGGAAATACACGGTCATTCTTGAAGCGGCCGCGGTGCTCGACATTGTGGGCTTCATGTTCTGGGATTTCGGCGGCTCGGCGCTGCTGGAACAGAGATCATTTCTGAACGATCGCATCGGGACGCGGCTATTCGGCGAGAACATTACCGTCTGGGACGACGTGTATCACCCGTTGCAAGCAGGAGTTCCTTTCGACGGCGAAGGGATGAGGAGACAACGGTTGAAGCTGATCGAAAATGGTGTCGTCCGTGCCGTAACCTACTCGCGTTCCAGTGCAAAGCGCATGCAAGCGTCGGAGATGGCCGGCAAAGTTGGTCCGGTGCGGCCCACCGGCCATGGCTTTGCCCTGCCCAGCGAGATCGGTGAAGCTCCGCTCAATATCGTGTTTGCTGGCCCACCGCAAGGCGAATCGCGGACCGTGGAGCAGATGATCGCCTCCGCCGAGCGCGGCATCCTGGTAACCCGGTTGTGGTACATCCGCGAAGTTGATCCCTACGAGAAAATCCTCACCGGCATGACCCGCGACGGCACATTCCTAGTCGAGAATGGCAAGGTGGTCTGCGGTATTCGAAACTTTCGTTTCAATGAGAGCCTCTTGCACATGTTGCAAAACGTTGAGGTAATGGGGGTCCCAACCCGCTCCTGTGGGGAAGAGTCGTTCGACATGGTGGTGCCTCCCATGAAAGTGCGCGAGTTCAATTTCACCGAGGCGACAAAGTTTTAGGGTTTTAGGGTTGCGTGGCGCGAATTCGACGGGGCCGCCCCAGCGATCACATAAGTAACTTAAATACATCAACTTAGGAGAAGATCATTGGCCTACCCGTCTGGAGGCGCCATCTGCAGTTTCCGCACCGAGAGTTGCAATCATTCAGAGTTGCAGTTGTGGCCTCAGCCAGCTTGCTCCTTGGTTCCGAAACCGCAATTTCTGGCGAATGCCCATGATTTCCCCGGTTACCTGCAATGGTACTTTAGTAACAAGCGACTCGCCGTTACTCGATGTATCCTTGTTAGCAACCAGTTATGAGTATGCGCCACGAGTCTGAGCTTCGTAATTCGATCCGGTTTCCTCTTCACCTACAGGTAACCTTGAAAACCCCCCACTGCATCCAGTTATGAGTATGCGACACGAGTCTGAGCTTCGTAATGCGATCCGGTTTCCTCTACACCTGCAGGTAACCTTGAAGACTCCCACTGCGGAATACCGCGCGAAAACGACGGATATTTCAGCCGGTGGCATCCTGTTTCACACCGAATCCGAGATCGCTGTGGGCTCGGAGGTTGAATTTACCATTGAAATGCCGCGTGACGTCCTGGGAACAAAGCATCCGGTGTTAGTGAAATGCCAGGGGCGCGTGGTGCGATTCGCAGAAGAAACGTCAGGACGAAGCGTAGCCGTGGTCATCGATGAATACCACTTCGAACGTATCTAAACCGGCAGCCCAGAGCGGCGGTATGACCCCTCGCGCCCGCAACGGCGGGGAGGATGTTTCACCTGCCTCTTCGTTCCCGGAATATTCCCTGGAAGCGAAAACAGCTGGGATCCGAATTATCCTCGCCGACTCGGAAGCCATCTTCCGGATGGGGATGGCCAGAATTTTCTCGGGGGAGAGCGATTTGGATGTGGTCGCGCAGGCGGATACCCTGCCGCTGACCCTTGGCGCAGTTGCTGAAACGCCGGCCGACGTGATTCTGTTCGAGGCGGGGTTGTCTGCCACGCCGGCGGAAGCGGTCAGCGAGGTGGCGCGGCGGGCCGTGCTTCCCACAGCGAAATTGATTCTGGTTACGCCGCCTGCCGGCGAGCAGGAAACGGTGGATTACCTGCGTCGCGGAGTTCGCGGCATTCTCACTCGCACCGTCTCACCCGAATTGCTGGTGCGCTGTGTGCGCAAGGTCGCGGCCGGCGAAACCTGGCTCGACAAGCAGGGGGTAAACTGGGTAATCCAAGCCTATCGCTCGCAAGCTCTCCAAGGCAACGCCCCCAAACAACAGTTGCGCCTCAGCGAGAAAGAAATGCTGATCATCAGCGGGGTCACGCAAGGGCTGAAGAACAAGGACATCGCTCGAGAAGTCGGCACCACGGAGCAGGTAGTGAAGAACTACTTGCGCAAAATTTACGACAAGCTTCAGATCACCGACCGCCTTGAACTAGCGCTCTACAGCATGCATCATCGTTTGCTGGATGGCTACATCCCGCGTCCGGCGCGCGAGCAACACCAGCGGGTTACGGGCCCGGGGGAAGCGGCAGAGACAGCTCAGGCGGCAATCGTGGCAGCCTCCCCAGGCAGTCGGGTACGGCCTCCTCAAGCGAAACCGCAAAGGCACGATTCCACCTCGAACGATGGCTAGACCCGGGACATGCAACGGCGATCCTGGTCCGCACGATCTGGGACGCAACGGACCCGAGTTGTGGCCACGAGGGCATTGCGGTAGCTTATTGTCCAGACTTTCATTCCGAGGCAACCATGGGCCGTTTGAATTCCACCTTGCGGAAATATTCGATAGCGTGTGTCTTTCTTCTTGTACTTGCCATCGTTCCGTCCTCTGCCCAAACCGCGCCGCTACTTGCTTCGGATCTGCGCAACCAGATTGACGGCATCGCGCACCATGTCCTGGAGACGACCGGTGTTCCGGGCGCTTCGCTGGCCGTGGTGAAGGATGGCAAGATTGCCTACCTGCAAGCCTACGGTGAAGCGCGTCTCGATCCGCGCACTCCCTCGCAGCCGCAAATGCGGTACAGCATTGGCTCGATCAGCAAGCAGTTCACGGCTGCGGCGATGCTCCTGCTGGCCGAGGAAGGCAAGTTGTCGCTCGACGATCCCGTCTCGAAGTACGTTCCGGACTTGACGCGGGGAAATGAAGTCACGATTCGTGAGCTGCTGTCGCACACCTCCGGTTATCAGGATTTCTGGCCGCAAGATTACGTTCCGCCTTTGATGCTGCAACCCATCACGGCGGACGGGATCATGGATCGCTGGGCCCGCAAACCGCTGGATTTTGATCCGGGCACAAAGTGGCAGTACAGCAATACGAACTATGTGATCGCCGGGGTGATTGCGGAGAAGGTGTCCGGGGCGCCGCTGCTGCAACTTCTCAGCCAGCGTATCTTTTCTCCGCTGGGAATGGGGAGCGTGGCGGATACCAACGAGAACAAGCTTCCTCCCACCGATCCGAGCGGCTATTTTCGTTATGCGATCGGGCCGCTGCATCCCGCGCCCAAGGAAGGCAAAGGTTGGATGTTCGCCGCCGGCGAACTGGCGATGACCGCCGAGGACCTGGCGAAGTGGGACATCTCGATGATCCACCAGACGGTCCTCAAACCTGCTTCTTATCGTGAAATGGAAACCGAGGTGTTGCTGAAGAACGGAGTCGGCACGCGCTATGGCCTGGGCGTTCAAGTGATGAGCCTAGGCGGCCATCGCGTGCTGGAGCACGGAGGGGAAGTATCGGGGTTCACCGCCGAGAACATCGTCATGCCGGAGGATGGGATGGCGGTCGTGGTGCTGACTAATCAGGACGCGGCCGAGGCCGCTTCAGAGATTGGAAGCCAGGTGAGGACGGCGATACTCCAGACTGAGCACCCCCAGGACCCGAAGCAGGATGGGCTCGTCCGCAAGGTGTATGACAGATTGCAGCAGGGCAAGATCGACCGGTCGCTGTTTACCGACAACGCCAATGCATATTTCACCGGGCAGGCATTAAAAGACTATGCCAGCAGCCTTGGTCCGTTGGGTGCTCCCCTGAGCTTCACGCAGGACCGCGTTTCCGCGCGTGGCGGGATGACGGAACGGGTGTATGAAGTAAAATACGCGAGCAAGAGCTTGGTCATCATCATCTACGAAATGCCCGACGGCAAATTCGAGCAGTATATGATTGCCGAAAAATGAGTTTCGGCAAGGCGGCCTGTGAAGTTGCTCATAGCGATATCGTTGCCGGCGGACTACAATGAAGCGTTCCGGCGAACGAGGTGCGTTTTTTTCACATGCAGCCGTACCGAATTGTGTTCACTTACTAAGTTCAGCGAGGCGATATGAAGGGTGATGCCAAAGTTATTGCTTTCTTTAACCAGGTATTAAAGGCGGAGTTGACGGCCATCAATCAGTACTTCCTGCACGCCGAAATGTGCGAGAACTGGGGCTACAAGCGGCTCGCCAAGCTGGCAAAGAAGGAATCCATCGAAGAAATGGTGCATGCGGAAAAGTGCATGGAGCGAATTCTGTACCTCGACGGTACGCCTAACATGTCCGACTACTTCAAAATCAACATTGGAGCCACGGTCGAGGCGCAGCTCAAGAGCGATCTCCAACTCGAATACGACGCGGTCAAACGCCTGAATGATGGAATAAAGCTCTGTACAGCCGCTAACGACGCAGGCTCGCGCGAACTGGCAGAAAAGATACTCAGCGACGAAGAACACCACATCGACTGGCTCGAAGGCCAATTGCACGCCATCAGTGAGATGGGAATAGCCAACTACCTGGCGCAGCAACTGAAGGAAGGCGAGTGAGCAAGTAGAGCCCCGGTCGCCGGATTTCCTGCACCTTGCAATACGTTACAATAAGACGACGCCGTCGTTCTGGCGTTACCGCAAGACGCTTTTCCCAACGGAGAGATGGCCGAGTGGCTGAAGGCGCACGCTTGGAAAGCGTGTATACTCGAAAGGGTATCCAGGGTTCGAATCCCTGTCTCTCCGCCATAACTTCAATAACTTACATGGCGTCACAGTCAAATAACAGTCAAATAGCCCAAGCGGGAAAGGTTTTCCGGAACGGAATGGGAACCAGTTCTCTCCGGCGATCCAATAGTCGTATCGTTCGTCGTGAAGCTTTCGGAAGAGGAAGTGCTGGCCATCTCTCGTCCAGGTTCCGTGAGAGGCATCCAAGGGCCCGCCGAGCTTCGTCGAGTCCTGGGATCGAATACCGTAAGCCCGAGGTTCCCTCCCACTCAATCGTGCCTTGCTGGAGTCCGCGCTCGATAAACGGGTGCAGTTCTGCCAGCGGCACAACGGCATTTTCTCCCTGCTCCTGCCCGCGCAAATCACGGTTGTAGACAAAGCCAAACTCTACTTTGACCTTCTCAACTCCTTTGTCACGCAAGAATTGAACGATTGCTGTCAATGCTGCTGACTTCTGTGAATCATCGAGGATTTCGGTCACAAACTCTCGCATCATGGCGTCTCGAAAAGCTGTTTCCGCGCAGATTATGGTAACAAGGGCACGCACGCGAGGATTGTTGCCGATAACAGGTCAGCATGACGGTGCCCGTCACAACCAAGCATGAAAAGGTCACCCAGATTAATCGCCCTGTTTCAATAAGTTGCGGCTCTTTTCAAGGGAGCCCATCTCGTAAGTAACCGGGAAATTGGCTGCGCCTGCCCGGATTACTTGTGTAATGGCGATTATCGACAGCAATCTACCGCTTTCCCGAATCCTACAGTTCAACTTGCACAGGTCGTGTGACTCTCCCCGATCAAAAAAGGCGCTCCCATTCGGTCTAGCTCTGCCAGTTCCGCATTAACTGAACGGCAGATCTCATCCAAATCCAAGGGCGTTTGGAGGTGAGGTCGCCCGGCCATCGGTGAGAGCATCATGTCGCTCGACCAGACCGCACCCGCCATCATCGACGTGCATAGCGACACCGACCACACCTCCAGGGAGGCACCTCGTATAGCAGGTGGTAGGGCAGCAAATAGCCCGCTTGCAACTAGTCCTGAGCTGTCTGAGGTGCGCGAGCGCCCTTGGCAAACTCCGCTTGTATCGTTTGCCGTAGGCTTCGGAAGCGGTTGCTGAGTTCCGCAGGATTCGGCCTAAACGTCGGGAGTGGCGATAGCATCATATCCAACGCGCAAAGCAAGCCTACGTTGGCTGCAAGCCTGCCTCCGCTCGCCCGGATGCCGTCTAGTAAGGCGGCCTGGTCATAGTTGGTGGGATGCTGCCCCAGTAAGCATTGCAGCATTACTACGCCGAGGGAAAAAACATCCGAAGCGCACGACAATGCCTTTGTCCCTCTGATCTGCTCCGGCGAAAAGTAACCCACCGTTCCGATAGGCCCGGAACGACGACGGTCGCGTCGGTCTAAGGGCTTGAGTGTAACAATATTGACTTGATCTAAATATTTCGCCGCGCCGAGGTCGATGAGAACGGCGCTGTCCGCTGAGCCGACCATGATGTTCGAGGGCTTGATGTCCCCATGAACAATGCGTCGCGACCAAATTTCCGCAATTGCAGACGAGACATCGCGCCCTATCGCCAGGACTTCGGATTCCAGCAGCGGTCCGTTTTTCAACAGAACGCTCAGGGTTTGTCCCTCTATGAATTCCCACGCGACGTATCGCGTGTGTCTACCGGCCACGTCACAATAGCCATGCTCGATCATCCGAGCCAAGTTTGGATGCGAGAAGTTCTCCATCGCGGTGATCTCGGGCTGTACGCGAATGTTCCGCCTGCGATCGAAACTTAACTTCAGAGCTACACCGTCATTCGCGGCTGTGCCGTCTGGCTGAGAAGTTCTGGTCGCCCTGAAAACTGCTCCCTGGCCGCCAGTGGCAATTTCGGAACCAATGATGTAGCGCCGGCCCAGCGCAGCTTCTATATCTGCGGGGACAAACTTACAGAAATACTGCTCGACAGCCATACGATCTGCCACGTAAGCGTCTGGTCCGCTTACGTTTCCCTTTTCACAGAATCTGACAAAATTACAATCGAGTATACCCGCAAATAACAACATGCGGAGACCCTTCTTCGGCGGCTGGAGATAGCTGGCGTGAACAGGTCAGCATGACGGTATCCCGTCACAACCAAGCATGAAACGAGGACCGAGGCTGATCCTTCTGTTTCAATGAGTTGTGGCTCTTTTCAAGGGAGCCCATTACACAAATAAACCTGAAACGGGAATCTCAGCGCGAATCGCTTGTGATATGGCGATTTTCACGACAGTTATTCCGCCAGATCAGCATTAGGGGGCGGCTTTTGATTGAGCCCCGGGACGGCTTTCATGTGCCCGCCACCCCGAACAGGCCGTGGCACACCCGACCCTGCGGTGGCAGTGCTCGGGGCGGATCAAAAGTGAGTTGGGGATTTACCAACAGCTATCGCACTCTCACCTTTGGGCGGGGTTGCACCCGAGTCAGGGGAACGACGTCATGTTCTATCTAATAGCCTTCCATGCGCGTACGGCGTTCCCGAACGTACTCTGCCCCAATTCACGCTTAAAGGTCTTTCCGTTCATCCGTATTGGTTGGTTCGGAGCCATGTTCTTCAGCCAGAGATCAGCATAGCTGGAGATTGCATCGACTTGCCGCTGTTCTATCGCATCCAGGTCGAGGTCTGCCGGGTATGCAAATTGCGCCTTGGTCATGGAACCGGGCGCAGACCAGGTTCCGTCTCTCTTTTTCACGGGGCGGATCAGGGGACTCATACGGACGATACGGCTATCAGCTGGACGTTTGACTCCTTTGCCGCCGCCGGTCATTACGTGGGCAAGGAACGTCGCAATGTCTGGCGGGTCGTCGATAATCGATGCCGCAACCTTGCGCAAGTCAGGGACGATTCCGTGCTCAAGAATTGGCTGCACGTAAGGCGAAGAATCCTGTCGGGGCTCCGGCCATCGAAGAGCAACGGATCCGGTTCCAATACTCAAAACTGCGAGGCTCGCCGGGTCCTGCCCCATGCCGATTGCTTCCGCGGCGCCTGCCAGAACGGGATTGTTGCAGCCCGCGATCGCACCGTCCCAGTAACGATGTCCACGACGGTCTGTAAACTCTGCGGGCGCATCGAAGTATTTCACCGGCGCATTCGTGGAGGCGTGAATTGCCTCGGCGAGCGTCACTTCTGCTATCTGACCTTTCCCCCACTGTGGTCCACTGACCTCCGAGGAGCGAAAGAAGACAGCTCGATTGAGGTCATAGTCCAATCCGGTAATCAGCAGATGTACACCCTCCGACCTGTGGCCGTGCAGGCCAGCGGTGGCTTGGGCCAGGGGGACGCTGCCCATGGTCGGCAACACGCCCCGCAAGGCAGACAACTTGTTCTTGGCACTATACTTTGGCACAATGCCGCTCAGATTCAAGCTGCTGTCCTGTGGCACAACTCGTGCAACGTTCTCGGCCAAGTTATGGAACACCACATCCATCAAACCTGCCAGGGAGAAAATCGATCTCCGCTGGCTTTCGTTTTCGAAGAGGGCAAGGATGTCCCCGAGGACGAGATTTTCCACCAATGCCCCCAGCACGATGCTGCCGCCCGAATTCGCAGCCACCAAGTCGAAATCATTCAAGGCGGCATGCCCGGAAGTGTTCTCATCGTAATTGGGGAGAGCCATCAAAGCCTTGACCTGGATCAGCGCCCAGGTACCGCCCCGTCGAGTGAAAGGATGCGATAGTTCATCGTTGCCTCTTTGTGCCTTGGACATTCGTTATTCAGCGGCTTCTGGATCAGGAAGTTGGGCCGTCTGACAATCTTAAACTCGCCGCCGAATCGCGAGCCGCAGGCTTACTACTGTAATCAGGTCAGCATGACGGTGCATGTCACAACCAAGCATTAAAAGGTCACCCAGATTAATCGCCCTGTTTCAATAAGTTGTGGCTCTTTGGAACCTGCTTTTCAACTTTTTTCCCATTTAAATCACGCTCCAGTCCTATGTTCTCTGGCTCCACGTAAGTGCCAAGTGTATATCCCCGACAGTTTGGTAGATGCGTAGCTCTAAAGCGCCAGGCAACCAGATCGACCACGCCTCTACGTGGTGGGCTATTTTGACACGTCTAGGCAATTGTATTCTGCATGTTTATGGCGCACACTTCCGTCGGAAACCGTGAGATGTAGTTTGGAAGTTTCCGAGAGGACCTCGATGAGAGAATCACTCTCTGTCCTCGAAAAGCCTGTGCAGCTATCTTTCACTTTCCCCTTGGGCGAAAGGGAAGATCGAGCAGCTCATTGCTGACATGAGGGTCGTTAGAAAAGAAAGGAAGGCTGTAAAGTGCAAAGCCCCAACATTGAAGAGGCAAAGGTAGCGCGGGAGCGACTGTCTCGGCGTGGGTCAGACAATCCACATTCGTTCAAGCCGACCGCTGGCTTTCGTACTTGTTCGATTTGCGGTCTTCCTAAAAGCCACAAAGTCCACGAGGTAACTCATTAGCCTATAAGCACTTATTCATGTTTTGGCGAGTTTCTTCGATTTTGCCCATTTAGAGGTCGCGGAAGATTCCTGTCTTTCAGCCTGAGATGCCCACCCGGCCGTAAGGCGCGAGTGCTGGGAACGGCCTTTGAGGATGCTTACCGGGAGCATCGGCGCATGAAGTGGTTTTTACCCCCTTTTCCTCAGCAATACGCACCGCTGTTCATAAGATTAGTGACGTACATCACGACTCGCCTCCTTGTGTGCTAACAATTTTCCAAGGTGGTGGGACTGCTGGCTTGGTTGTGCCACAGGGACACAAAGAGCGCCCCTTGGGGTTCTCTGTCAGCAGATAGGGCGATCGGCTGAAGCACTATCTTCGCGGAGCCGGAACGCGGGCCTTCAGCTAAAGCGCCGCTCTACCCTTGCTCGCAGGACATAGTTACTCTGGAACTGTGCTAGCCACCTTGGGACCCTAAGGCTGCACGGGTTGCCGCAAGCCTTGCCGAGGGCGGGAGGCATCGCCGGGGGAAGGCGACAGGATTGGCACGCGCAGTTCCACCTCGAGCCCATGCGGGGCTAGGTTTTTCGCGGAGACGCTGCCGCCGTGTGCGAGCACCGCATTGCGCACGATTGCAAGCCCCAGTCCCATCCCGCCGGTGGTAGTTCCGCGCGAATCGTCCACCCGATAAAACGGCTTGAACAACAGGGGAAGCACATTTTCCGGAACTCCTGGACCATTGTCGCGGACGGAAACCAGCGCCGCGCCATCCTCTTGGCCCAGTCGGACCTCGACCTTGCCGCCCCGGCCGGAATAAAAGATGGCATTGCGCACGATATTTTCCACAGCGCTGCGCAACAGTCCGGCATCGCCATTTACCTCGATGTCACTCTTGCCCTCGAAGGCTATGGTCGCATCGGTTGCGGCGGCTTCAAAGTTGGCATCGTGGAGCACGTCGTCAATGATGTCGTTCAGCGAAAGACGTTCGAATCGAGGCTTGTGCTGTCCACTTTCCAGCCGGGCCACGGTGAGAATTTGCTCCAGCATGGAATCCAGCTGGATGGTGTCCTGCTCGATGCGATCGAGCATCTCCGAGCGTTCGTCGTCCCCGGCATCGCGTGCCAGAGTCAAAGCCAGCCGGATGCGCGCAATGGGTGAGCGCAGTTCGTGCGAAACACCGGTGAGCAGGTTCCGTTCACTTTGGATCAGGGTCCGCAACTCGCCCGCCATGGAGTCGAAATCGCGCACCAGGTCGGCAATTTCGTCGCGACGGTTGCCCAGGTTCTCTCCGGCTCGGATGTCGAGGTTCCCGCGCGCGAGTTCATGGGTCGCGTCGCGCAGGCGTTCGATGGGCTTGCTCAAGTAATGCGCGATCAGGAAACAAATGAGAGCCGACAGGATGGTGCCGAGCTT
>PLBW01000103.1 GCA_003135475.1 Acidobacteriaceae bacterium | reverse complement strand
CATTTTCTCGTTGCAACTACATAGTAGATATCAACTTTTGCTGCTGCATGTTCCCAAAAAGGCACCCGTGTTGGTGGGGAGTTTTCTTTCTTGCGATTTCCGGCAGGGTCGGAGACTTGGGAATTCCGGCAGAGTCGGAGCCCTTAGGTGGGTGCCCGGTGTTTGACGAAAAAATCCCCACGTGCTGGTTGCCTGGGCCACCCGTCGATTTTACCCGAGTTGCCGGGTGACAGTTTCGCCGTTCTTTCGTCTACGGCAAAGGGACGATCAGATGCGCGCCCCAGAAACAGCTAAGACCAATCGTAATGTAGATTATTGCAGACGTAAACAGCACGAACCAGAAATGACGGGTACGCCCCCTTATGGCTTCCTGGCTTCGTCTTCCGAGGCCGACAACATGAAGACTGAGCTCCATCTCGGAAGTGCGTCTGCTGAATTCGCGCCGCGTGATTAAGTAATCGACCAAACCATGAAAGATCAAAGAATACACGAAGGGGAAAAGCAGAATATACGCCCCATACACCTGCAATCCCAGCGAAAGTAACCGTGGGCTCGATTTCTTGTCCAATGCGTAGGCGATAAAGCCGCCCACTACTACTCCCACTGTTGCGAGCAGGTTCGTCGTGAGGCTTTTTACGAGGTCAGAAACACGGTTCGCGATCTCAAGGGCGATTCCGCGCACGTATGCATCTACGTCTCGTAGCTTGTCGAAGTATTTCGTTACAAACCCGCTGACGAACGCTGCGTAATTGGAACGGGCGGCCTCGAAGATCCGTTGCGCACCCGAAGACAGCAGCACGTAGTTAGCATTGCGGTCCTGCGACAGCGTGGACGAGATCACGCTACGCAGAATCGGCAATTTATCTGCCGACCTGCCGGAATATGCCCAGATAAACAGTTTTACGACTCCGCTAGTATTTTGTGGAACTGTTAGTGCCGGACGCGGCGCCGAAATCTCTGTTCGCTCCGGTCCCGAGAACGCAGCCACATATTGACTACCGGACCATCTGACACTATCCGCCAGGTAAACGAGCGCCAACAGGTATTGCAGCTCAGCAACCGCCGCACAAAGAGCGTTCGTGGAGTCCGTGCGTTCAGCAATGAAAAACTGGTATGGCGTGATTTCAGTCTGAAAATCCAGCCAGCTAACCTGCTCCTGTCTTATTAGTTCAGCTTCGCGGAGCCGTCTATCACTCGCAATGCGGAATTCCCTATATGCCGACTCGAAGATCTCTGCTCCCCAAATCGCGAAGTAGGGACCTCGCAGCGCGAACCGTTCTTCTTCTAGCAGCAAACAGCAGCACTGCGGTCCATGCGCAAAAAATATTTTGGTAATCTCAGCAAAGCTGCCCGCCAGCGCGCGGCGGAGGTTGGATACAAAAAGATAGACGACGATCGGCGCGTGCGCGCGCTGAGCGAGTTGGGTATGCGCAAGTAAATCCTTGTCGATCGACAGCCGGACGTGGATCGTCTCTCCTGCCATGGCTGCGTCGAGGTCTTGTTTGAAGTTTGTAAACTGTCCTTCATCTACTGCGGAATTTTGCGAGCTGAATTCGCGAATGCCGTAGTCGGAAGAGACTCGTAACGAGACGGCGTCTCCCCATTCGTCAATCATCCCGCGCACGAGAGCAAGTGTGATGTTCCGGGCGGCAGTGCACCCAACTTCCTCGTTAAGCGACAGCCTCGTGGCAGTCTCACGTTGGCAGATAGTCTCAGGAGGTATGCCCAGCGCGATGCAGGTCTCGAGCAGGCGTGGAAGAAGTCTCGTCAACACTTACTTCAGCTCCTCGGTCCAACGTGTGGTCTTGATTGTTACCGTGATTTGATTCTGAGCATCTCTTGTGTTGTCCACGGTGACGATGTGATCGAATTCATCCGCGTCGCCGGAAACAACCACACCGCCGTCAGCTTTGTACTTTTTCTTGCGGGTCGCTTGCTCTGCGTATGCTCGGTCGGGAGAAAACTCGACATCAATGAGCCGATTCTCTCGAAGGAATGTGAGGTACTCCTCCCGAAGTCCGCGATCTTGAATCGCTACGTTTGCAAACTGCTGGATATTGACGACGTCTGACCGGATAGCCTCACGCGCAGCGTTGGTGATGAGATCAACCTGCTGTTGTTCCAGTTGCTCGTAGTTGGTTTTGGCCCATTTGCTTGTCAATGTTCTAAAGAGCTTGGTCTTGTCCCTATCAGACTGCCACAGTTCACATTCGAGAAACGTGCGGCAGAAGAAGTTTGCCACTCCTGCCGCATCGTGAAGATGAATAATCTGGTTGTCTAGAATCACCATATCGTAATCATCGCTAGGAGGACGAATGAAGACACACTTTTGAAGCCGCTGTCTTGGGCTAGGGAGAACGTTGCCTTGCGGCTTGATCTCCACTCGAACTCCATGGCGATTGCGACGAATCGCATGAGTGAAGGCTTTGGAAAGGTCCATCTTAAAGATGCCGATGAACTGGCCCTCATAATTGTCGGCCGTATACAGGCATACCACCATGTCCCCCGCCGAAATTGCTCTTGTCTGGCGCATAGGAACAAACAACGCTTCTGCGAGCTTCTTCGAATTAGTTACGAAGCGACCGTTGCGCTCAAAGATTTCCTCGCAAGCGATTTTCGACACTCCCTCCGTGTGGCTGAACTTGGCTATTTTTGCGTTTTCGTCGCCCAGTGCCTTTTGAATGTGGGCGGCGAAAAACTGATTGAGAGTAGCGTCGATGGGGCATTCGGCGTCGGAGAGGGTCGCTTTCGCCGGAACGGTCGCGTTATTCAGGATGTGGATAATCAGCTTTTGTAGTTGAATCTCGCCAGGACTTTTCATCGTCAGGCTGCCCTTCCATACCGAGCGGACAAAACGCCGGTGTGTTCCGTTGGAGCACACCTGTTCGCCAAATACCATGTTGCAGTTGCGATTGCAAAGAAAAATGAGGGTGGTGTCTAGCTTGATACCGGGAGGGTGGGGCACCCGCGCTTCAAGTAGTGCTCACGAACCCAAAAGCGCGTTGACCTTCGACATCACCTCGAAGGCGTCAGCCACGTACAGGACGTCAGCTTTGCCGCGGGCCCAGCCGCAATTCGGATCGAGGTTGATGGCGCGCCGCTCGCCAATGAATCGCCAACCCACGGTGTGCGGCTCCTCGCCGTGGCAGCACGTGGAGAGCCCCTTGGGATGACGGGGCGTGGCCCCGGTCTGTCCCACCTGGTTGAGGTGGCTCATGAAGCGCAGGGCTGATTGGTTCTCGCCGGTCAGTTCGACCAGGGATTTGCTGCTGCCCAGCGATGCTTTGGACTTGTGCAGGAAATCCACAATGAGCGTTTCGGCTTCGGGAACGTGGGTCTGGCCGTCTTTCTGTTTCTTGGTCCAACCCGCGCCCGCGACGAACAGCAGCTTGGCGTCAGGACGAATGGTTTGCTGGTCTACGGGTGGAGTGATGGTGCCGCGGACGGCGGTGCGCCTCATACTCTCGGTCACCGGTACGGCAATCAGTTCCGGCGCGACCGGGCCACTCGCGCCTTGCCCTTGCCAAGCCGCGTGCGCGCCCGGATCGAGCAGCAGCACCCAGGGACGCTGGGTGCGAGTCAAGGAAGCCTCGATACGCTGGCGATAAAACCAGCGCGTCAGGGTCACAGATGCGGAATCGGCAGCTATAGCGGAAACATGCGTGTCCACGCATCCGCCCACGCGATGGGTCACGCCTGCCATGACACGCGAGGAGCGCGAAGTGGCGGCAGTGATGACAATCGTCGCCTGCGCCGCGCGTAGCAGGGCCTCGCAGGCGGCGGCATCGGTCGCGTAGCGCGCGGACGCGAAGTCTTCTCCAGCGACGGCGAGGAACCGCGACGCCCCACAGTTTGCGATGGCATCGGCGGCCGGCTGTGCCTTGGCTCCGTAAAGAGCGGCAACCAAGGTTCCGCTTAAGGCCTGAGTCAATTCCACTGCGGCGCCCAGGGCTTCCAGCGCGGGTTTGCCCAGCGTGCCGTCTTCTTCGGTTTGCGCCAGGAAAAGAATGGTGTCCATAGTTCCTCGCTACTCCTGTGTGATCCACTGCACGATTTCGCGCGCGATGTCTTCGGCCGGAAGCTCCTTTACGATCCTGGTTTGGCGTTGCTGCTTGGGCGTGGCGACGTTGGAGTATCGCATTCCATCGGCTGAAATGGACGCGACCGTGGCCCGCTGCAACGCAGGCATGATGGTGCGCATGTTGGCCATGCCGACTTGCGGATCGTTGCGCGGTTCGCCAAGATTTCCCGTCGCCCATCCCAGCACCGCCGGCGGCCCGGCACACAACGAAACCTGGTGGCGCGCGCCTTCGACCCGTTCCAGCACCTCGAAGGAACCGTCTTCCTGCGGAGTTATTGCATCAACCCCCTGGAACTGATCGACGATGCCGAGTTCTTCGCCGATGAGCTGCAAGGTCACGCCCGCGCTGCGGCTGGCCGATTCCCATCCTCCAAACAGCAGTAGCCGCGACAGATCAATGCCCGCTATGGCACGAATTGCCGCCGCCAGCGCGTGTGCCGTTTGATGAGCATCGGCAAAGCCGCTGGATGGGCCGTCTACGGCCACCAGTTGCAGCGGAACTTTTTGCGCCACCGTCATCATCACCTGCTGCAGCTTGGCCTTGGGGGCCATGCTCACCAGCCAGAGCTTGCTGCCGGCGATGTGCTTCACCAGGTTGGCGCCTTCGTACAGCGCATGCGACGCCCAGGGATCGAGGATCGCGGGCAACATCATCTCGTTTTTCAGCGCCGGCCCGGATGGTCCGGTGATAGGTTCCAGTGTCTGCAAGGGATCGGGAACGACGCTGGCGCAAACTACAACGTGATAGGGATTCGTCATCTTCTGTTTTCCAGTTTTTCCTGCTAAACATGCAGGCTAGCGCAATTCCACAGTGGTTGTAGCTTGGGTAGTGCGGGCCTTCAGGCCCGCGTTAAGACCGCCCACATGATTCCTGGCTTCATCCCCTGAGGTCGTCGACCTCAGGGGATGAAGCGTTTTCTCTTCCTATCCTTGGACGCGGGCCTGAAGGCCCGCACTACCCGTACAAGCGAATACACCAATCCTGGCGCTCGCCCTAGTTTTCCGCCGAGTGCAGCCCGCCCGCGCCTGCGCGGAATTGCAAATTGGGCCGCCCCTCGACGCTCTCCGGACAGTTCCACATACAAGCGCCGCAGAACACGCACTTCTCGCGATCGAAATTAGGCGGCCCTTCCAGGCTTCGGGTGATCGCTTGTCCGGAACACATTTCGACGCACAACTTGGTTCCGCAGCGCCCGCACACCTCGAGGTCGCGGAAGCGAACGTGGTCGGCATATCCCGCCGGGGCCTGGACTTTGCCGCCCAGCAGCAACACGTCCTGATGCGATACCAGCAGCGAACCATCGTGAGCGATCGCAGACCAGCCACAGGCGTCCATCAAGGAATCATGGAGCGAAGTGCCGCCGACGTTGCACTGATGTTGGATACTCTCGATCTCCCTTGGCTTGAGCTTGCCTCGATAAAACTGTTCCGGCGAAACGATCCGTTCGCACGGCTTGGAAGGATGGCTGCCTAACGAGACCTGGCCCTTTGTAAATGCAGTCACGGCCATCCCGATCAGTCCGGTGACGACGCCGCGCTGGAAGCCGTCACGCGACTTCTCCGCAATGCGGGCCTCCCGTTCCAGCCAACTTGCTCTCCGCCGAGCTTCGTAGGCCTGAGCCAGGTTCTCGCGAGTGAAGGGCTTGCCGGCCCGCAATAGCTCAAGTACGCCTTCGGCGAGCTGCACGCCCGATGTCCATGCCTCGTCCACGCCCGAACCCGTGAGCACATTGGTACTGCCGGACGACTCGCCAATCCGCGCGTAACCGTCGCCGACTAGATAAGGCTCGCCACGCTTGCCCGATTCTTGCAAAGACTTGGCGCCCCACGAGCGCAGCCTACCGCCTTCGAGGTAACGCCAGAGATAGGGGTGCTGAATGTAATGCTGCAGGTAGCGATACACGGTGCGCGTCGGGCAATCGAACCACGACGGAACAAAGATGCCAACCGACGTCACACCGCCGGGATGAACATAGAAGAAGCCGAATATCTCCGGCTCGGGAAAGCCGAAGGTGTGGAAGACCGTGCCAGGTTGCAGATCAATCCCGGGCCGAAGTTCGATGACGAACTTCATGCCTAACGCCCACTCGCGGACTTCGTTGCCCGGCGGAGTTCCCAGCCGACTGTCGAGGTCATGACCGACCGCTCCGACTGGCCCATCTCCGATGACCGTGAGCGCCGCGTGTATATCCATTCCGGCAGTGAAGCCGGGCTCCGGGTTTCCCTGGCGGTCCACACCCTGATCGACCAGGCGCACACCCACGACCTTGCCGTCCTCGATGAGTGCCTCGTCCACCGGCATTCCCGGCCAGATCTGCACCGCGCCGCTCGACATCAATTGCGAGCCTACCCACTGGTTGAACTGGCCGATGGAAAGTACCAGCCCATCTTTCTTGTGGAGGAAACTCGGCGTGTACGGCAGTTCGAACGCGTCATTAGCAACACCAAGAATGTTGCCGAGTGCCCGCAGGCAGCGGTCTCCGGCTCGCAGCACGCGAGAGCGCCGGCTGGCGCCCACGGGATCGAGCAGGTACACCACCTTCTCGTTGACAACCGGGGCGGCCATGGGAATTTGTGCAGGATCCAGATCAGGGAAGCTGGCCTGAATGCCGCGCGCGCGCGTGACCACTCCGGAAACGCCGAAACCAATGTCGTCGGCCCGCTCATAGCAGATGACCTGCAGCGGCAGGCCCGGCGCGGCCTTGCTCTCGATCGCCGGACTGCCATCGTCGTTGAGCAGTTGGCGCGAAAGCGTGGTGAGGAAACCGCCCGTGGCCGGCCCAAAGCCGACGCAGGCAATGTCAACGTCGATGCTCGCGCGCTCGATGGCGGGTTGGTCAGCTGTGGTCAAATAATATCCTCAATGGTTCGTTCATCTAAGCGGGTGCACAGTGGACAACAATCATGTTTCTGTCATCCTGAGCGGAGCGCTCGCCGAGCCTTTCCGACCCGCTTCCTTCGCGGGGCGGGCGAGCGCGCAGTCGAAGGATCTGCAGTCCTCAGCGCGAATGTGACACGGACCAACCGCAGATCCCTCGACTCCGCTTCGCTCCGCTCGGGATGACAACGGGATAAAGCGATCCTCGATCATAGCTACCGCGGGTAATCCAGCGCTTCCGGAATCATCACCTTCGAGAGTGCTTCGGCAAGCCGGTCCTTTGCCAGTTGCGCACCGGTCAGGCAGCCATCCAACTTGGAACGCAGGCGCTGAAATCCTTCCAATCCCTGGCACGAAGCGCATGGGCCCGCCTTCGCAGGATGGCTCCCGTCCGGGCCAACAACATCTGTCGCACATGACGCAATGCCAGGAATCAGACCTTCCAGCGAATCCAATTCATCGCTCTGATAGCAACCCTTGTAACCTTCGTCATCCCACGCCGGATGCCGGTTGTATCCAAAGACCAGCTCGGCGCAGATGCGGCCCACTTCTCCGGCGGCCCGCGCCGCCTGGATGTGGCAAAGGTCAGTAAAGAAACCGAGCGTGCTTGCCAATCCTTCCGCCAGCACCGGGTTCTCGGGACCCTTGGCTTCCAGCTCGATCAGGTCCAGCGTTTGCTGGCGCGTGGCCAGCAACCAGCCCAGCGCATCGGCCAGCGGAAAAGTCACGCCTTGTCGGGCGCTCTGGTACAGCGCTCCCCCGTAAGCGTCGGTCGTGACCCGCAGATGGCGATACGTCCACAGCCACAACTGCATCGCAGTGGCGAGAGTGCACGCGCCCGTCCCCGGACGGTGCTCGGCAACCCGGCGCATTTCGGCAATCCATTGCCGGAACTGCGCAAGGAACAACTCGTTGGTCATGGTGACGCTGAGATTGCGACGCTGCACCGCCTCGGGGCCCTCGTAGGTCGCTTCCAGTTGCGAGTCCATCCACTTGTAAGCCAGGAAGCCGGGACAGTCTTCGGTGATCCCGTAGCCGCCCATCAGGCTTAGCGCTTCGCGCATGGAGTTTGCGCCGGTGCCGGTGTTCCACAGCTTGGCCGCCGGACAGAGCACGTTCGCCACCGCATCCTTCAAGGCAAACTCGACCAGCCGGTCATTCTTCAGCGTGTCATAGACATCACGATTGCGCTTTTCCTCCGCAGTCGCCTCCAGACGCAGGAGTTCCAGGGCCGATTGATCCACGTCACGGAAGAACCTCAACTGGGCCTTGCCGCCGCGAATTCCTTTGGCGGCCAGGATCGCGTCTTTCTCGCGCTCCAGGGGATCGATTTCGTCGTACAACCGCGCCGCGGCAAATCCCAGCGCAGCGCCTGCTTCGCCAATCGCCCACAGGTTGGCCAGCCGGTGCAGCGCGTCCTGGCGCTGCTGCAAGCCCAGTTCGTAGCGAAGCATACCGGGCTTGGCCTGCTCCGAGCCGCGAAAACGCCCGCGCTGATAACGGATGATTGGCTCGACGGCCGACAGCAACTTGGCCGACGTCATCAGCGCCACCGTGACTCGCGTGCGTTTGAAAACAGCTTCGATGACCTCGCTGTGGCTGTAGTTGGGGATAATGGCGCCATCTTTGATGGTGTATCCACCGACAATGCGGCTGGCCGGCACATGCACATTGAAGATGGGATCGCAGGTGGAGGAAAGTTGGTGCACCAGCTTACGCGTCGGAGTACCGCGGTCGAACACGCCCGGATCGCTTTCCTCGATGATCACCATGCAGGAGCCCTTGATGCGATCGTCCCCGGAATCCACCGCAGCGGTAACAAAGTTGGCGAAGCCCATGTTGGTGATGAAGCGGCCGCGCTTCTCCACGTGCAGCAGCGGCTCCTGGCCGTCCACCCATTCCGTGATACGAACTTTGCCGCTCAACATGCCGGTATCCACGCCAACGTAGGGAATCGGCTCGGTAAGACAGAAAGCCCCGCGATAGGTATGGCGATCTTCGCCGGGTGCGGGAGGCGCGGCCAGTGCCATGTAGTGGGCGCGCTGCTCTGGCGTGCCACGCTCGTGGATCGGCGCCAGGGCCAGGCATCCCGCCAGGCTGCAAGTGGCGGCGCCGGCATCCACCCAGGCCAACTCAAACGCAATCAGGGCCAGAGCAAGATTCTTGGGCCCAACCAGGTAGCCGCCGTGCTCGGGATCCATGAAGACAGCGGTGATTCCGGACTGATCGAAAGCCTCGAGTAACTTGGCCTTCTTGCTGGTCCACTCGTGGGTGCCGCGAGAGCCTTCGGAAACCAGACGCGCCACGGGACCGCGCGCCACCTCGCGCGCCGACTGCACCAGCATCTGCAGGTCATAGCGGTCGGCGAAATGCCACAGAATCTGGCGAACGTTGTCGTCGGGCAGCGTACGCAGGGTTTCGGATCGCACTTTCGGCACAGTGGTTGCCATGCGCTCACCTCCGGGTGCAATGACTCATTGTGATTTGCGCTTAACCCTTGTGCTGTGACGCAGATCATAGGGGTCGGTGACGTACGGGCAGGCGTGGGCCGGAACTTCGACGCTTCAGGCAAGGATTGAATGGAAGAGGAATGGTAAAGCCAGCAGGGATTCAGCAGAGTCGGTTGCGCCTTTTCCTCCGAGAATCCCCCGCGAGCGTGATCTACATGTTGAGAACAGAGGCCAACATCTCACAAACCGCAAACCGCTGTCTGTGCAATATTGAACACTTCGCCGATGCTGTTCTCTCGCGAATGCTGCAATCTCCGCCGAGCTCAGGCAAGGTCGAAGCGATCAAGGCTCATCACCTTGTTCCACGCAGCCACGAAATCCTTCACAAATGTCTCCTTCGAGTCATTACAGGCATAGACTTCCGCGAGGGCTCGGAGCTGGGCGTTGGAACCGAAGACGAGATCAACGACAGTGCCCGTCCACTTGAGTTCGCCCGTCGCCCGATCGCGCCCCTCCAACACGCCTTCCGCTGTGGCGGACTTCTGCCACTTCGTGTTCATGTCGAGCAGGTTGACGAAGAAATCATTGGTCAACGTTCCGGGCCGCCTAGTGAAAACACCGTGTTTGGACTGCCCGAAGTTTGCATCCAGGGCGCGCATGCCGCCGACGAGGACCGTCATCTCGGGAGCGGTCAGGGTCAGTAGGTTCGCCCGATCCACCAGCTCAGCCGCCGATCCCTCGTCTCCCTTCCGGAGATAGTTGCGGAACCCGTCTGCGGTCGGTTCCAGTACGGCGAACGAATGCACATCGGTCTGCTCCTGCAACGCGTCCATGCGCCCCGGCGAGAAAAGAACCTTCACGTCGTGGCCGGCCTTCTTCGCAGCTGCCTCGACGGCGGCGCAGCCGCCCAGAACGAT
>PLBW01000051.1:370-25811 GCA_003135475.1 Acidobacteriaceae bacterium | reverse complement strand
GTTCATCTCATGGTGCGCAAAGGCGAGTATGTCGCCATGTCCGGGCCCTCGGGCTGCGGCAAGTCAACCTTGCTCTCCATCATCGGGCTGCTCGACACCCCGACTGCCGGCGACTACAAACTCAACGGGCAGCCAGTCGCGAACCTGGATTTCGCCGATCGGTCGCGGATTCGCAATCGCGAAATCGGATTCATCTTCCAGAGCTTTAACCTCATCGGCGATCTCACGGTGTACGAGAACGTCGAGCTGCCGTTGACCTATCGCGATGGCATGCCCGCGGCCGAGCGCAAACGCCGGGTGGTGGAATCGCTGGAACGCGTCGGCATGGCCCACCGGCTGCGGCATTATCCCTCGCAATTGTCTGGCGGCCAGCAGCAGCGTGTCGCCGTAGCGCGAGCGCTGGCCGGTTCGCCTTCCATCCTGCTGGCCGACGAGCCTACCGGAAACCTCGACTCGCGCAATGGTGAAGCGGTGATGGAGTTGCTGCAAAAGCTGCATCGTGAAGGCGCCACCATTTGCATGGTGACCCACGATCCGCGCTTCGCTGCGCATGCGGAGCGCGAAATCCACTTGTTTGACGGCAAGGTTGTCGCCGAGGAAGAGCTGCGCAGGCTGATGCAGGAGACGCAGTAAGCAACGAGCAGCTAGCAACCAGCAATTAGTGTTTAGAAAATGCCAACTCGAGAATGTGACCTCGGAATGACAGTACATGGATGAAATGGAGCGCACTAAAAGCTGGCTTGCTGACTGCTGAAAGCTAGTTGCTAGTTGCTAGTTGCTAGTTGCTACCCATCATGATCCAACTGAAGAACGTCGAACGCAGTTACAAAACCGGCGCAGGGCAAACCTGGGTATTGCGCCGCATTGACCTCGCCATCCAAGAAGGCGAATTTGTCACGGTCATGGGGCCATCGGGAGCGGGCAAGTCGTCGCTGCTGAATGTGCTCGCCTTGCTCGATGACCAATGGGCGGGCGAGTACTGGTTTCGCGAGGNNGGAATGGTCTTTCAGAGCTACCACCTGCTCGACGACCTGACGGTGCAGGAGAACATCGATCTTCCTCTGTCCTACAAGGACATCCCACGCAGTCAGAGACAAGGCATGGTGGCCGAAACGCTCGACCATTTTCAGATCGTTGCCAAGAAAGACCTTTATCCCAACCAGCTTTCCGGCGGACAGCAGCAGTTGGTAGGCGTCGCTCGGGCGGTCATTCACAAGCCGGCGCTGTTGCTGGCCGACGAACCCACCGGCAATCTGCATTCCAGCCAGGCCAAGGAAATCATGGAGCTGTTCACACAACTGAATCGCGAAGGAACGACCATCGTGCAAGTCACCCACTCCGAGGTCAATGCGTCGTATGGGACCCGTACCATCCAAATGCGCGATGGGTGGCTGGTGGGCGACACCGCGAATCCAGCGCTCGCGCCCAGCGGAGAGGCGGTGCGTTCATGATGCAGCGTCTGTTCAAGTCGCCGGTGCTGGCGCTTTTTCTCTGTGGTTTGCTGGTGGGCGCTCAAGCGCAGACACAAGCGCCGGCTGGTGCGACCCCTGCACCGATGCCGAATGCGCCGACTCCGCAGCCATCCAATTCGACGGCGCCTGCACAGCTTTCCATACATACTCCCGCTCGCCTGGCGATTCCCCACTCGCATAACCCGTTCGACCCGTATGCGCCGAGCCAGGTACCTGAACCGAATTTGCGAAACTCGTCACGCATTGACCGCCTCATCCGCGACGGCAAGCTGTATATCTCGCTGCAGGACGCAATCGCCCTGGCGCTGGAAAACAATCTCGATCTGGCGATCGCCCGCTATAACCTGCCCATCGCCGACACCGATATTCAGAGAACCAAGGCTGGCGCTTCCTTCCGCGGTGTCAACACAGGTGTCGTGGGAGGCACGCCGGGCGGGGGTGTGGGTGGCTTCGGAACCGGCGCACCGGGCGCCGGGGCCGGCGGCACAACCGGAGGCGCGGGCGGCGCGGGCGCAGGCGCTGCCGGTCTGGTGCAGTCCACCCTGGGCGCAGGCACTCCGGTGCAGTCGTATGACCCAACCGTCGGCGTCATTAGCGGCTTGGAACATCAAACCACTCCCCTTGCCAATCTGCAGATCTACGGCGTCCCCCAACTGCAATTAAACACCGCGCAGGTGAATGTCAATTACATACAATCGTTTCCCACCGGTACCACCTTCTCGTTCGAGGTGGACAACAACCGGCAAGCCACGAACAGTATCTTCAGCAGCCTGAGCCCGCAACTGGGAACCTATTACCGCGCCCAATTCACGCAACAACTGCTGGCGGGATTTGGGACCGGCCCTAACCTGCGCTTCTTGCGCATCGCGCGCAACAACAAGAAGATCTCCGACATCGCGTTCAAGAGCCAGGTGATCGCAACCGTCACGCAGATTGCCAATATCTACTGGGACCTGGTGAGCGCCTACGAAGAAGAGCGGGTGAACCAGCAGTCGTTCGCCTTTGCCCAGCAGAGTTTGGGAAACGCCCAGAAGCAGCTACAACTTGAGGCAATTCCCGCCATGGATGTCATGCGCGCCGAAGCCGAGGTATCCAAGCGCGATCAGGGTCTGACCGTCGCCAAGACGAATTTGCAGTTGCAGGAATCGTTGATCAAGAATGCGCTTACCAAAAACTTGGACGATCCGGTGCTGGAATCGATGCCGGTAATTCCTACGGACCGGCTGGAGCCGACGGATACGGTTCCCGACAAATCGCCCCAGGACCTGGTCACGATGGCCTTGCAAGACCGCCCGGAGCTCTCGGAGTCGCAGATTGATCTGCAGAACCGCCAGATCAGCCGCCAGGCGGCCAAGAATGCGCTGCTGCCAACCCTTGCCCTGGTGGGCTTCTACGGCGGCACGGGCTTGGCGGGAGATTTGAATCCGTTTTACTATCTGACTCCCAATACCACGACTGCGCCGTGCTGTTTTGGGGGAGCTTTCGGCGACGCATTCAACAATTCGGCACCGGATTATTTTGTGGGCCTTAACCTTACCCTCCCCATCCGTAATCGGGTTGCCAAGGCCGACCAATATCGTTCGGAGTTGGAGTACCGTCAGTCTGAGTTGCGCCTGCAACAATTGAAGAAGCAAATTCGCATCGAAGTGCGCAACGCGCAATACGCCCTTGAGCAGGGCCGTGCCCGGGTGCAAGCGGCGAAAAAAGCGCGCGATCTGGCGGACAAGACGTTTACCATCATGCAGAAAGAGCAAACGCTGGGCGCAGGATCGAGCTTCCAGACCTTGACCGCGCAGCGCGACCTCGCGGTTGCCGAACTCGATCTGGTGAATGCCACGACGGCATACCAGAAGTCCAAACTCGAACTGGAACGCGCCACCGGAACTACTCTGGAAGATAATGGCATTCAGATCCAGGATGCGGTGAACGGCACCGCACCCTGACGGAGAGCACGTTGCCCAAGACGCAAAGCCAAGGCCCCGCG
Organism: Acidobacteriaceae bacterium; assembly: GCA_003135475.1. Taxonomy (GTDB): domain Bacteria; phylum Acidobacteriota; class Terriglobia; order Terriglobales; family Acidobacteriaceae; genus Bog-257. The sequence goes on along the minus strand of PLBW01000051.1, from coordinate 22,355 downwards.
GAGATGGTTCAAGACTCCGCACGCGCCACACGCGAGCGGCAGAAAGCAGGCCGCATTCTTGCGGCTGATGATCAACCGCACATTCTGGAAGCCATCGAGCTGCTGCTCCGTCCCGAGGGCTTTGAAGTTGATACCGCGAAGTCCCCGGCAGCGGTGCGGGAAGCCCTCGCCAGCGACTTCTACGATGCCGTGCTGATCGACTTGAACTACACCCGCGATACCACCTCAGGTCAGGAAGGGCTGGACTTGCTCTCCGAGATCGTGGGCTTCGATAGCAGCATCCCGGTAATCGTGATGACGGCCTGGGGCAACGTTGGACTGGCTGTCGAGGCCATGCGCCGCGGCGCGCGCGACTTCGTTCAGAAGCCATGGGAGAACGAGCGCCTGTTGGCCATCCTGCGTACCCAGGTCGAACTACATCGCGCTCTGCAACGCACCCAGCGCCTGGAAGCCGAAGCGAAACTACTGCGCGCCGAAGGACGTCCCCAGTTCATCGCCGCCGCTCCTTCCATGCAGCCGGTCTTGCAGACGATTGCGCGCATCGGCCCCTCCGACGCCAATGTGCTGGTCACCGGCGAACATGGTACGGGCAAGGAGGTCGTGGCCCAGACGCTACACGCTTTGTCGGCGCGGGCTTCCATGCCCTTAGTCGCCGTCAACACTGGCGCGCTGCCCGAGGGCACCTTCGAAAGCGAGTTGTTCGGCCACGTGAAAGGTGCGTTCACCGACGCGCGTGCCGACCGTATCGGACGTTTTGAATTGGCCGACAATGGCACCATCTTTCTCGATGAGATTGGAAACGTTCCCATGCGGCAGCAGGCCAAACTGCTGCGCGTGCTGGAGACAGGCGAGATCGAGCGGGTAGGTTCATCCCGGACCAAGCGGATCAACGTGCGCGTCATCTCGGCGACGAACATCGACCTACAAACTGCTATTGCCGCAGGCCAGTTTAGGGAGGACCTGCTTTTCCGGCTGAACACGGTTGAGATCCACGTCCCTGCCCTGCGCGAGCGGCGCGAAGATATTGCAGCGCTGGCGGCACATTTCCTGTCGCGCTATGCGACACGCTATCGCGCGCCGGTGACCGGCTTTGCGGCGCCCGCCCTTCAGACCATGATGCAGTATGCATGGCCCGGCAACGTCCGCGAACTGGAACACACCCTGGAACGCGCGGTGCTGATGTGCCACAGCGGTGAGATTCAAGTCTCGGACCTGGGGCTGAATGTGCAACGCCCACAAGGGCAGAACCTGGAAGAACTCAGCATCGAAGAAGTCGAGGGCATCCTGGTTCGCAAAGCGCTGCAGCGGTTCCACGGCAACGTCAGTCAAGCGGCTGAGGCCTTGGGCCTGAGTCGTGGCGCTCTCTACCGCCGGATGGAGCGGTATGGACTCTAGTTCAGGCGGCGACTCCAAGTCCGCAGCCCGAACTCCTCGCCCTCGCTCTCGACGATCGAGGCTACTCTTTGAAAAACGCATCGCTTTGTTCGCGGTGTTGGCGGCCCTTCCCGGTATTGCCTTCGGCACCATCCTCATCTGGACCCAGCCCTGGACGCGCGACGTGAAAATAGCGCTGACGGCGCTTGAGTTTTTCCTTTGGCTGGTGCTGACGTTGGCCTTGCTCGAGCAGATCGTGCGGCCGCTGCAAACTTTGACCAACGTGGTGGGTGCGCTGCGCGAAGAGGACTATTCGTTTCGTGCACGAGGGGCGGTAGCCAACGATGCGCTCGGCGAGCTGGCGCTCGAAATCAATGCGCTTGCCGACATCCTGACCGAGCAGCGCATTCAGACGATTGAAGCCACCGCATTGCTGCGACGAGTGGTCGATGAGATCGACGCTCCCCTGTTCACTTTCGATCCCGATCACATCCTGCGGCTGGTGAACGCGGCCGGCGAGCGGCTATTGCAACAGCCATCGGCTCGGCTGCTGGGGAAGACTGCCGCGGAACTCGAACTCAATGCTTGCTTCGAAGCCAGAAACGAGGCGCTGGTCGCAATTCCCTACTCCACTCCCAATGCGCGCTGGATGGTGCGCCAGAGTTCCTTCCGCCAAAACGGCGTGCCGCACAAACTGATCGTGCTTGCCGACGTGAGCCGTGCCCTGCGCGAAGAAGAGCGCAGCGCATGGCAGCGCTTGATCCGCGTTTTGGGGCACGAGCTTAACAACTCGCTGGCGCCGATCATTTCGATTGCGGGGAGCCTGGCTTCGCGTCTGCCGCTGCCGCAATTGCCGGAAGAGCAGAACGCGGATTTTCAACGCGGTCTCAACATCATCGAATCCCGCACCGCTTCCCTGCACCGCTTTCTGCAGTCTTATCGAAGGCTGGCGCAGATGCCTTCGCCCACCCTGCAATCGGTGGAGTTGCGGCCACTCCTGGAACGGGTTGCCGTCCTGGAAACTCGTCTTAACGTCGAGATCGCGCCCGGCCCCGAGCGTGTCTTGATGGTCGATCCCGACCTCATTGAACAGATGCTGATCAACCTGGTGCGCAATGCTGTCGATGCCGCACTGGAGCAGGCACAGTCGGCCCACGTGGATTCGGAAGCCGCAGCTCCGAAGGTCTCCATGCGATGGGAACAGTACGATCGCAAGCTGGCGCTGATCGTGGAAGACAACGGCATTGGCCTGCTTAATCCCAGCAACGCTTTTGTTCCGTTCTACACCACCAAGCCGGGCGGTTCTGGGATCGGCTTGGTCCTGTCGCAGCAGATTGCCGAGGCCCACGGCGGTTCCATCGAACTGGCCAATCGCCGCGACACACGGGGTCGTATCGTGAAAGTCTTGCTGCCGTACCGTCCATCGCCGAGATAGCACTCTTCCTGAATGTGGACCCTGGCTGACGGCCGGGCGCTATTCGCTGGCTATTGCGCGATCGATGGAAACAGCGCCCGAACCTTTGATCAACACGACGATTGCGAGCGCTATCGCCAGGAGATGGAATTCAAATCCCTCGCCTTTTTGCTGGCCGGTCCAGTTCATGAAGAAGCCATTTACGTGGCGGACGGTTGCGATGGCGACCAGCATGTTGACGATGATGCCCAGCGCTGCGACACGGCTGAGCAGACCAACCAGAAGTCCGAGACCACCGAAGAATTCGGCGCAAATTGCCAGGAACGCCAGCGGCGCCGGAATTCCCATCTGCTGGGTGAAGAACCCCATGGTGCCGTGGAAGCCAGAACCTCCAAACCAGCCCAGCATTTTTTGCGCGCCGTGCATGAAGAAGGTCACGCCGAGGACCAGACGCACGATGGTAAGTACAAAGTCATTCGAAGTAGAAAAGAGTTTGCGAAACATGGGCAATCCTCCTCAAGACCGGGGGCGGTCAGCCCATCCAATCGATTGAGTAGATGCTTGTTGCAACACGTAAGTCGCAGAATTGTGCGGCGTCAATCGACCTCAAGCCGCGCCAGCCCCCGTGCGTCCACCAGCCACGATGGAAATCATGGTTTCTCCCCGGCTTTGAACTCAGCCCAGGGATTGCCCTTCATGTCCGGCAAGACGGGCCGCTGCCATTCAAATTCGGGGTGCTCCTTCAGGAATTTGTCAGCGATGAAATCCTCTCCGCTGGGATAACCGGCGCGCGCTTGCAGGCTCATGTTCTTCGCCATGGTGCTGTCAGCGGCCTGGGCCGTCACCGCGCCGTCGGGAGAATACGGTGGCCGCTGCCACTCGGGCGCGCCCCGTGGCGAGTTAGCCATGTGGCCGCAAAGGGAGCGCTCATCGCGGTCTTCCTTGCCTTCGAAGCTGTCCCGGTGGTCGGCGAGAAATTTCTTCGCCATCTCGACATCGATCTGCCCCTTATTCTGCGCCATCAGTTCCTCCCAGCGCTTGTGACGGGCATTCGGTGAGCTGCCCATGTTGCTGGGATTGAAATCGGTCTCTTTCTGGATGAAGTCAGGGTCGCTGGGAAAGTTTGAGCCGACGAAGTAGCCGTCGTTGGTTCGCCATACGCGATGCATGTTCAAGCCGATCTCAAATCGCGCAATTTCACCGGTCTTGTTGTCGGCCAGCAGCCAATCGTTCGCGTATCCGCCGTTGTTGTGGTCGAGCATCATCCGCACATAGTCATCGATCGAGCTTGCGTACTGCATTGCCCGGCGTGCTCGCACAAACTCAGGCACGCCGTTGGGATCGAACAGCGCGTAGCCGGTGATAGTTGTCTCCGTAACCATGAGTCCGGCGGAGTTGATGCCGAAGTCATCGTCGCTCACGATCACCCCGGGGAAACCATCCGTCAACATGTGATAACCGTGGGTGGGAACAATGTCGAAGATGATGGTCCAGCGGCTACCGGTGGCGATGTCGGTCCAGTTGCTGTGGGCAATGACCGGCTTGTGGTCCCTGGTCATCGATCCGGTCGCAACCAGCGCGCTACAGTTTCCCGGCGCCTTCAAGACCGGCGCGTCAACCCGCTTCTCCTGCTTGTTAAGCCAGGGAACGTAGTAGTCGGGAAGTTCTTCCATGGCGTTCAACGCCACTACGTCCCACAGATCGAGGTTTACGCCGTGGGCGCGGAGGCCAGCGACGATGCCTTGCAATTCCTGTTGATACTCCGCGTCAATATGCTTCCACAGCACCGTCTGTGCGGTGGTGCGATAGAAATTCCAATCGCGCTTGGTGTTGTGCGTAGTTATCGCGCGAACGGTTTGAAAGCCGTCCGCGATCTCCGGCGCCAGCAGGTAACCGTGCTGATATCCGATGTCGGCGGGGGAGCCTTCGAGATGAACGTACACCCAATGATTGCGCTGGAAGCGATAGGCGGTTTTCAGGCGCGCTTCGTCAGGCTTCGTCGGATCCTGCTTTGCGAGCGCGAAAGTAGCAGAGCCGAACAGGATACAGACTGCGAACAATGACAGAGCGATCCGGCGAAATCCAGATGGCATAGATTCTCCAATAGGCGCAGCACAGGAATGAGATGGCACAGCTTATCTCGTTAGCCCCCGAATATCAATGCAAAGCCGCGAGTTGAAATTCTCCACGGAGAACCTGCAATCAGTTAATGTATAAAAGCGCCAAATGCTGTTACAGGACCGCGCGCTGCGAGGGAAAAGATGGTCGATTGCTGGGAAAGAATGCCGCTGGTGAAATCGGAAGCCAGACAAGAATTCTCAATTCGAATCGGGACCCTGGCTCTGCTTCTGCTCCTGTGCGCGACTGCATCGCTGGAAGCGCAGGAGCAGCCCAACTCCGCGGCGAGCTGGACGTTCGCGGTATCGGGAGACTCCCGCAACTGTGGCGACATCGTGATGCCGGCGATCGCCCGGGGCGTCCACCGCGATGGGGCGGCCTTCTATTGGCATCTCGGCGACTACCGGGCGATCTACACTTTCGACGAGGACTACCTTCACACTCATCCGGCTTCCACCATTAGCGATTACCTCGCCGGTGCATGGCCTGACTTCATCCAGCACCAACTGAAACCGTTTGGAGACTTGCCAGTGTTCCTGGCGATGGGCAATCACGAAATGATTTCACCCATGACGAGGGAACAGTATGTCGCGCAGTTCGCCGACTGGCTTGATCAACCTGTGCTGCGGCGGCAGCGGCTGGCGGACAATCCTAACGACCACGTTCTGAAGACGTACTATCGCTGGACCGAACGCGGCGTTGACTTCATTAACATGGACAATGCTTCTGCGGAGGAGTTCGATGCCGTCCAGATGAGTTGGCTCCAGGGCATCCTGGCTAACGATGCGAAGGACAGCTCAATCCGCGCCGTGGTCCTCGGGATGCACGAAGCCCTGCCCGACAGTTTGTCCGCCGGGCACAGCATGAACGAATCTCCGCAGGAGGAGAACAGCGGACGAACTGTCTATGCTGAGCTGGTGGCCTTCCTCCATAGCACTAAGAAAAACGTGTACGTGCTGGCGAGCCATTCGCATTTCGTTATGAACAATATCTACGCCACGGCGTGCCATGCCGGCGACGTTCTGCCCGGATGGATTGTGGGCACTGCCGGCGCCGTGCGCTATCGCTTACCGCAGGACCACGCTGCTGCCACCGTTGCCACCACCGATGTTTACGGATATCTGCTGGCGACGGTCGCGCCGGACGGAAGCATCACCTTCGAGTTCAAGGAAGTCAAAGAAGCCGATGTGCCCGCCAGCGTGGTCAACGAGTTCTCGCCGGGGCAGGTGAATTGGTGCTTCACGCAAAACAAAACGTCCTCCATTCCGGCGGGCGCGGTCTGTCCTGCGGGTCCCACCCCGACAACTCACTGATCGATCTGTTCAGCTTCTCCAGCGCAGCGTTACCGGTCCGCTCATGGGATGTCGCATGGGAGCACCCGTGGCTTGCGACTCCAATCGCGCCTGCTTCAACTCGAAATACCATTTGGCTGGCCGGTCCGCATCGTCAATCAGCATCAGACTGGGATTATGTTTCAGCCCCTCAGCCTGCTGGATCATGGTTAGCTGGTCCTGGCGAACGAAGCCTCGTGAACTCACGGGAAGCATGGGCCGCTCTTCCCTGAAGCAGATGGGGGCAATGCGTGATCAACACTGGCTTGAGCGCCATCCGATTGACTACGCCTAGGAATTGCCAATGGAGCCACCATAGCACGCAGGCAATCTTCCGAAGACAAACCGTCTAAACCAGATTGCGAGTTGGTGTGTCCCGAGCTAAGCCGTCTTGGCCTTCCTCTCCAACCATCTCTTCTTCATCATTTCGGAAAGACGTTTTCGAGAGGCTGCGCTCATCGGCTTGCGCTTTGGGGCGGCCTTCTTCTTCCGCTCGGCCCAGCGCTTCTTCATCATCTCGGAGAGCCGCCGGCGTCCGGCAGCAGTAATGCCGCCAGTCTTGCGGGCGGGCGCCGATTTCGCTTGCTTCGCTCCGGGAGGACGGCCACGACGGCTGGCAGGCTTGGAACTAAGACCTTCCAGCGCAGCAATGGCTTGGTCGAGGCGATTACGTTGGCGGTTGAGGTCAGTGAGGATTTGTTGAATGTCCATGCACATCCTTTCAATGAGAAATGGGATTATACGCTTCGGGGCCAACTCTGCCGATCGGTTTGACGGGAAACCGTTGTACACGCTCTAAGTTGTTCCAGAGTTGTCTTGTGTCATCGCTCAGTTGGAGGTCGGGCAATTGGTCTGCCTGCAACTTCCTGATTTACAATGTGTTTACTGCCCAAGTGGTTTACATTCTCAGGGAAGACCGTCGGCGCTATTTCGCCGCGCGAATGTAGCTTTTGATTTCCAGGAGGATGACACGGATACGAACGCCTGGGGGTGTGCTCAATCGCCTGATCGTTTCAGCTCGCCCCAGGGCTGTTGCACTTTGGCTTAACCTCTATGCGCCCACGGCACTTCCGGATCAGCATTCTGGCCGCGACGACCCTGTTGCTGCTGCTCGCACCCGCCGTTGAGGCGCAGACCCCAGCGCTGATCACGCTGGATCAGGCGATTGACCTGGCGCTGGCGCACAATCACTCGCTCAAGGCCACGCGCACGTTAATTCTTCAGAACCAGGCACAGGAAATCACCGCCAACCTTCGTCCCAATCCCACGCTTCTTTTTGATTCCCAGTTCGTTCCCATTTTTAGCCCCAACGATTTCAGCGCGGACACCCTTAACCAGACCCAGCAGTTTGATATTGGCATCGGATATCTGTTTGAGCGCGGCCACAAACGGCAGCGCCGCTTGCAAGCGGCCAAGAACCAGACAGCCGTTACTCGGGCTCAGACTACGGATGCAGAGCGAACTCTTGCATTTAACGTGGCGCAGCAGTTCATCGCGGTCTTGTTAGCGGAATCGACCCTGCAGTTTGCCCTGCAAGACTTGAAGAGCTTTCAGCAGACCGTTGACATTGCCCAAGTCCAGTATCAATCGGGCTACATCAGCGAAGGCGACTACCTTAAGATCAAGCTGCAACTGTTGCAGTTTCAGACGGACGTCTCATCCGCTCGCCTGGCCAGAGTGCAGGCACTGGTTGCCTTACGGGAATTGCTTGGCTATGACGCAGTTCCCGCCAATTATGATGTGGTCGGCGATTTGTCGTACGTGTCCGTTAAGGCGAAGCTGGAGGACTTGCAGACGAGGGCGTTACAGGAACGCCCTGATTATCGGGCTGCCGAATTGGGGGTAACCGCTGCGCAAAGCCAGATTTTGCTGGCGAAAGCCAATGGCAAACAAGATGTGAATGGCACCGCCGACTATAGCCACGTTGCGGGCGAAAATAGCGCTTCCTTCTTCGTAAATTTCGCCGTGCCCATCTTCAACCGGAATCAGGGCGAGATCGCGCGCACTCGCTATGCGCTTACGCAAGCCCAGGAGTTGCAGGCATCGGGTAGCGACCTTGTGCTGTCGGATGTTAGCGATGCCTATGAAGCGCTCCTCAGCAACGAAGAAGTGGTACAACTTTATGCTTCGGGATACTTGAAGGAGGCACAGGACTCGCGTGACATCAGTGAGTACGCTTACAAGCGGGGAGCCGCGAGCCTGCTGGACTTCCTCGATGCGGAACGCAGTTACCGGGCCACTCAGTTGGCTTATCGCCAGGCACTGTCTTCCTACATGACCGCGCTCGAGCAGTTGAAGGAAGCTGTGGGAACGAGGAACCTTCCGTGAAGACATGCAAAGATCGCTGGCATCCCGTGGCGGCGTTGATCGTTGCCTCGGCGATCATGTTGGGGTGTATCGGGTGTCATGGCGCCGGATCTGATGCAAGTGGGGAGAATCACTCCGCGAACCATTCGAACACTGCCGAATTGTTCACCATTCCGCAGGACCAGATGTCGCATGTACAGGTGTTGACGGTTGAGCCCACCACGCTAAAGCGGACCTTGCGCCTGACCGGCTCCGTCGCTTACAACAGCTTCCATACGACCCCGGTGATTACGCAGGTCAGCGGGCCGGTCAGCCGGGTCGTTGTCGTTCCCGGGCAGAGGGTGACGCCGGCTGAGCCCATGCTATACGTGGCCAGTCCCGACTTTTCCCAACTCCGGACTAATTACTTAAAGGCAAAAGCTGCATACGTTCTGGCGCAGCAGGCCTCCGCGCGTGCGAAAGACTTGTACCAGCACCATGCCATCGCAGAGCAGAATCTGGAGCAGGCGGAATCGGCCGAAGTCCAGGCTGGCGGAGATTTGGCGGCCGCCGAGGCCGCGCTGAAGGTGCTCGGGATCACCAATCCGGATGCGCTGGTAAAATCTCCACCCTCGTTCGAGGTCCCGGTCAGGGCGCCCATTGCCGGCCAGGTGGTCGAACAGAACGTGGCGGTAGGTCAGTTGGTCCAGACCGGAGCCACGCAGTGCTTCATGGTTTCCGATACCAGCAATGTGTGGGTGCTGGTGAATGTTTACCAAAAAGATTTGCCTAATGTGCGGGTGGGGGACCCGGTCACGATTCAAACAGAATCGTATCCCGACATATTTCATGGCCGCATCTCTTACGTAGCGGCTTCGCTGGATCCGAACACCCGCACGTTGCAGGCGCGCATCGAGACCAGCAACCCGGAACTGAAGTTAAAGAAGGACATGTATGTGGTGGCGTCGGTGGACGCAGGCACCATCCAAAATGCAATTGCACTTCCGGATTCCGCCGTTCTGCGAGACAGCGAGAACCAGCCCTTCGTTTATGTCGAGTCTTCTCCGCAGCAGTTCGGACGGCGCACGGTAACTGTTGGCGACAGCCTGAATGGACAGACTCAAGTCACTAGCGGGCTGAAACTTGGTGATCGCGTCGTCGGCAATGGCAGCCTGTTCCTGCAGTTTGCGAACTCGCTGCAGCGTTAGGGCCGAGCGGCCAGAGATGGGGGAAGGAAGCGTGAGAGGGACAGTGGCGTCCACATCTGAATGATTCACCGAATCGTACAAGCATCGCTGCGTCAGCGCTTCCTGGTGTTGATGCTGACCGGCTTCATGATGGTCGCGGGCATCATCTCGTTCCAGCGCATGCCAGTGGATGCCTATCCTGACCTTTCCCCGCCGCAAGTTGAACTCATCACGCAATGGCCCGGCCATGCTGCGGAAGAAGTGGAGCGCCTCGTCACCCTGCCGCTCGAACTGCAGATGAACGGCGTGCCGCACATGGTGGTGATGCGCTCCATTTCGCTGTACGGGCTTTCGGATGTGAAACTGACATTCGAAGACAATACGGACGATTACTTCGCCCGCCAAATCGTCTTTCAGCGCATTGCCGATGCCAGCCTGCCTTCGGGAGTGACACCCAGCATGGCCCCACTGTTTAGCCCCAGTGGCCTGGTCTATCGCTATGTGCTTGAAAGTCCCGACCGTAGTCCGCAGGAGCTGAAGGTCATCGAAGATTGGGTGGTCGAGCGGGCCTATCGTTCTGTCCGCGGCGTCGCCGACGACTCCGGATTTGGCGGCACAACGATGCAGTACCAGGTGCTGCTCGATCCCGCCCGGCTCTACGGATATCACTTGACCGTGCCGCAAGTCATCACCGCCCTCACCGCAAATAACTCCAACGCAGGCGGCGGATTTTACTCGCAGGGTGGCCAGTTCTATTACGTGCGCGGCATTGGATTGGTCCGCAACACGGACGACATTGGCAACATCGTCCTCGGCAGCAACAACGGCGCGCCTATTCGCGTAAAGGATGTTGGCGATGTCGTGATTGGACATGCGCCCCGGTTGGGCGAATTCGGTTACCAGAAAAATGACGATGCGGTGGAAGGCGTCATTCTCATGCTGCGCGGCGAGCAGACGCAAAACGTTCTTAAGCGCGTAGAAGCCGAAACCGAGAAACTCAACCAGCAAATCCTCCCGCCCGACGTTAAGATCCATCCCTTTTACGATCGCAGCGACCTGGTGAAGCTGACCACCGACACGGTGGAAGACAACCTGCTCCGCGGCATGGTCCTGGTGCTGATCGTGCTGATTTGCTTCCTGATCAATTTACGTGCGGCCATCATCGTGGCGCTCACGATTCCGCTGTCTCTGCTGTTTGCCTTCATCGTGCTGCATGCCCACGATGGCGCTGCCAACCTGCTATCGATTGGCGCCATTGATTTCGGCATCATCATTAATGGCACGGTGGTGATGGTGGAAAACATCTACCGTGAGCTCGCGCTACGAGAAGGACAGAGCTATAAGCTGAATGAAGTCATTCTCGCGGCAGCAAAGGATGTAGATAGGCCAATCTTTTATTCGGTAGCGGTAATCCTGGCGGGATATCTGCCCATCTACGCACTCAGCGGGCCGTCGGGAAAATTGTTTCATCCCATGGCCGAGACCATGTCGTTCGCGTTGATAGGCGCGCTGATCCTGACGCTCACCATGGTTCCCGTCCTGTCCTTTTACTGGTTCAAGAGCGGGGTCCGTGAACATCGTAACCGCGCCTACGAGTGGATGAAGGACCAGTACGCAAAGCAATTGGACTGGGCGCTGGCGCGTCCCAAACTGATCATGGCCCTGGCGACTTTGATTTTCGGCCTGACGCTTATTCTGATTCCCTTTATCGGCGGAGAATTTATGCCCCACCTGGACGAGGGCGCGCTTTGGGTGCGGGCCACCATGCCCTACACCATCTCGTTCGAAGAGGCCAGCAGTATTGCTCCCCAGATACGCAAGATCCTGATGTCGTATCCGCAAGTCACGGTGGTCGGCTCCGAGTTGGGGCGGCCCGACGATGGCACCGACCCTACCGGCTTCTTTAATTGCGAATTCTACGTTGGCCTAAAGCCCTACAAGGACAAAGCCTGGAGCGGCGACCTTAATACCAAGGACAAGCTGATTGAATCCATCAACAAAAAACTGACCGCGTTTCCCGGAATCATCTTCAACTACACGCAGCCGGCGGAAGACGCTGTTGATGAGGCCTTGACCGGACTAAAAAGCTCGCTGGCGGTCAAAATCTACGGCGACGACTTGACCGTTCTCCAGGACAAAGCGGTCCAGATTAAGAACACACTGTCCCGCACTCCAGGGTTTACCGACTTGACCGTCATCCGCGAACTGGGACAACCCAGCCTGTTGATCGATGTGGACCGCGACAAAATTGCGCGCTATGGAATCAATGTCGCCGATGTGGAGGCCGTAATTTCGGCGGCCGTCGGGGGACAAGCCGTAACCCAGGTCATTCAGGGCGAAAAAGTGTTCGACATGGTGGCGCGCATGCAGCCCCAATTCCGCAGCAGCGCGCATGAGATCGGCGGGTTGCTGGTCGGCACTCCCGACGGCAAGCAGATCCCGGTCAGCCAGCTCGCCGACATCCGCCAGGGAAATGGCGCGTCCTTCATCTACCGCGAGAACAATTCCCGCTACATCGGAGTGCAGTACAGCATTGAAGGACGCGACCTGGAGAGTGCAGTGAGAGATGGCCAAAAGGCCGTCAGTCAGGCGGTCTCTCTGCCCCAAGGCTACTGGCTGTCCTGGGGCGGCGAGTATAGCCAATTTCTAGACGCCAAAGCGCAGATGTATTTAATCGGCCCGCTCTCCGTGGTCCTCATTTTCATGATCTTGTTCGCACTCTACGGGAACTTCAAATTCCCTGTCACCATCGCGTTGGGCGTGATTATGACCGAACCGGTGGGCGCCCTGGTGGCGCTGAAACTCACGCACACTCCATTCAGTGTTTCGTCAGTCCTGGGACTGGTGGCGTTACTGGGCGTGTCGGTCGAGACCGCAGTCATTCTGGTTTCTTACATCAACAAGCTTCGCCAGGAAGGCATGGACATCCCCACCGCAACCCGGGAGGCCTCGCTGTTGCGACTTCGTCCCATCATGATGACGGCCCTGGTTGCATGCCTCGGACTACTTCCAGCGGCCCTCTCCACCGGCATTGGCTCGGACACCCAGAAGCCCTTCGCCATCGTCATCGTGGCCGGTCTTATCTCGCGGCTGTTCATCGGCTTCTTCGTCAATCCCGTGCTGTACCAGATGGTTGCGCGCGAAGGCGACGTGCTTCAGGTGTAAAGCTTCAAGCTCCGTCCCGGCCAACCTGGCGACATGCTTTATAGCGGTTGGGATGAAAAACTCTCTTAGCTGTCATCCTGAGCAACGAGTCCGGTCGCCTCGGCGACCGGACGAGGAGTCGAAGGCCCCCTATATTGTCAATTCACTCTGCACTGGCGCGTTTTTCGACGGAGCGACGAGGTCGCCGCGGCGACCGAGGAGTCGAAGGATCCCTTTCGCCGCCCAGCAATTCGGACGTGTTGCTGTGCAAAGCGTCCAAACTCTTGATTTCTTGCAGCTATAGGGGTCCTTCGACTGCGCGCCCGCTCAGGATGACACCTCGTATTCATGAATGGTCCAGGTGAAGGCCCGCACTACCCGAGCCACAGCCATTTTGGAATCGCTCCGCGCCTCGTTCAGCAGCGACTCAGCGGCCAGCTTTCCAGGTGCGGTACAGCGCGTCTCTTAGCGCCACTTTCGGCGCCCATCCGGTTTCTTGGCGGATTCGATGCGTGTCATACCAGCGGTCCTGCAAGGCCCGGTTTAACTGATGCTCTGAGAACCACACACTGCCTCCCACCGGCAGCATCCGGATCGCAATTTCGGCGAAAGGCCCCGCCAGCCGGACCGGCCAGCCGGAGGAAAAATGCGTCACTGTTTTGTCTACCGCCGTTTTCGCCTCGTGGTATTGCGCCAGGGTGAGTTCATCGTCATCGACAAGATTGAATTGCTCAAATTGCCCTCCGCAAGATTTCCCAGCCACTTGCATCGCATCGACCAAATTTTCAACGTAGTTCAACGGAATGCGATTGTTCGGATTGCCGAATACGAAATTGGTCTTCCCCAGCGTGAATCCCAGGAGGCCCACCGGAAGTTGCCTGCCGGGACCATAGACGATCCCGGGCCTGAGGATCGTGATCGACAATGCCGTTTCTCGTGCGAACGTGACGGCCAGCTCATCTGCCAGGATCTTCGACTGAGCGTAAAAGTCGCGCAGCTGCGGTGACTCATCGTAGGGGGTGCTCTCATCGATTTGCTGACCGTTTGGAACAGGGCCGTAAACCGCCAGCGAACTGGCATGCACGACGCGGCCGACGCCCTGCCGGAGACACGTGGTCAGGACTCGCTCTGTTCCGGCCACATTGGTTTCGAGGAAATTGGCCCTGCTGCCCGGAGTATCGACCTTGGCGGCGAGGTGATAGACAATGTCCGCTCCTTCGACCGCGCGGGCTATGCAGTCTGGGTCTCTCAACCCTCCGCGAACGACTTCTGCGCCTTGGGTTTCCAGCTGATCGGCACGGCGGGAAGGCCTCGCCAGCACCCGGACGGGAACTCCCCGGGTCAGCAAGTCTCGCACTAGGGCCGTCCCCAGGAAACCAGTACCGCCAGTTACGCAGACGCGCATGCCATCGCACCCCTAGTTACAACCGTCATCGCCCTCGGCGCCAAACCAGCCTACCGCTGGGGCCGCCCGTTCCACCCGGCACCGCTGTGCAATGCGACTGTTCGACGGGGGATTTCCTCACATGTTACACTCCACATTTCTGGAGATTTCTGAGGGTCTCGGAACAGAGTCGATTCGGTTCCCATTTTTTCCGCCGGGAAGAGTTGGTCCCCACGAGATTGGTTTTCCTCGGTTCGGTTCCCGTGAAACAACTTAAGCCCATGGTTGGAGAGCAGACGGGTTGACGGTTACCAGCTACATAGTCCTCGTTGTTGCTGCGATTCCCGGCATTTATTATCTGCTGGCCCTTTACAGCGCTGCGCGATTTTTCTGGAGCTGGAAGCGAACTTCCCCAAGTACTGACTTTACGCCCCCGATAAGCTGTCTAAAGCCCATCCGCGGACTCGACCTCGACGCCTACGAAAATTACGCCAGCTTCTGCCGCCAGGACTATCCCGAATACGAAATTCTTTTTTGCGTGGATGCGGACGATCCCGCGTTGCCGGTTCTCGAGAAACTGGTGCAGGATTTTCCCGAACGCCGCATTCGTCTGCTTTTTGGCTCCGGCCGTAGTGCGATCAATGACAAAATTGCCCGGCTGGTCCGCCTGGTGAGCGAAGCTCAGTACGATCTGCTGGTCATCACCGACGGCGACATCCGGGTCCGTCCTGATTACCTGCGGTCCGTGGCCGCATCTTTTCGCGATCCCAAAGTTGGCGGAGCTACTTGCCTGTATGTCTCCACCAAAGAGACCTCACTCATCCAGGAATTGCAATCGATAGGGATGATCTCCGACTTCTTCGCCGGAATCTTGGTGGCCTGGCAATTAGACGGCGTGAAGTTCACTTTTGGGCAGACCATCGTTACCAGGCGCCAGAATATCGCCGCTTTCGGCGGCTATGAGGCAATCGAAAATCGCCCGGCCGACGATCTTCGGGTGGGCCGCCTGATCGCCGAGCTGGGGTATGAGGTCAAGCTGCTTCCCTACGTTGTGCAAACCGTCGCCGACTTCGCGTCACTAAGCGATCTGTTTTACAAACGCGTTCGCTGGATGACGGTAATGCGGCTCATGCGCCCGTGGGGTCATTTCGGTTTGATCTTCACCTGGGGACTGCCCTGGGCGCTGGTCGCCATCGCAATTCATCCCTCAATGGCGGTTGCCCTCGGATACCTTGGCAGCTATGCCCTGCTTCGAGTTGCCATGACCTGGTTGATCGGTGTCTGGGGCATGAAACAGCGCGGCCTGTGGAAGAAAATGCTGCTGATACCGCTGTGGGACGCGATGGCCTGCATCATCTGGCTGATCAGTTTTGGCCGCAAGAGCATCCGCTGGCGCGGCGTTGAATATTTCATCCGGGAAGGAATTCTGGTGCCCGTCGCGCCCAAGGCTGGGTCCTAAGGAACGAGGTCTAAAGTCAGAATGAAAGCTAGAGTTGCGGTCGCGGGGGCAGGAGTTTACGGCGCTACCATTGCCATCAGTCTTGCAGAGGCCGGCCACAACGTTCGATCTTTTCGATCCGCTCGGAATCCTGCGCGCAGCATCCGCCATCAATCAGTACCGCATTCATTCCGGATATCACTATCCGCGCAGCCCGGAGACCATCCGCGAAACCCTGGAGGCGCGGGCGGAATTCCTGAACACGTTTGCACCCGCAATCGTGCGTAATAGCCGGCATTATTACGCGATTCCCCACGAGGGCTCGCAGACGCCTCCCGCATTGTTCGAGAAGGTGATGGCCGAGTTCCATCTCAGCGTAAAGCCCTGCCGCCCTGAGTGGATGAATTTCGGCTTCATCGACAAGTGCTACGAAGTGGACGAACAGATCTATGACCCAGACATTTTGCGGGAACTGTTATCGGCGCGCATTCAGGCGCTCAACATTCCGTTCGATCAGCGGGCATTCACGCCGGACATGCGTTCGGGAATATGACTATGTTGTGTGGGCGACTTACGGGTTGGGACCCGGGACGCGGTCTGTTCAAGGGCGTGAAATACCAAGTTGCCGAGAAGATCCTGATTCAACTTCCGCGAGAGTTGCAGGGGATATCGCTGGTCGTGGTGGACGGCCCCTTCACCGCCTTCGATCCCTATGGAAGTTCTCCCCAGTCGCTCTTCGGTTCAGCCAAAAATACCAACCACTGGACCACCACAAATCCCAATGAGCCGATTCCCGAGATGTATCAGCCTCTTGCTGAATCGGCCTGATTTCGAGCCCTTCCCGTCCACCAGGTTTGAGGCCATGCGAAAAGACTCTGCTCTCGCCGTCCCGGCATCGAAGGACGCGGTTTACCTTGGTTCGCGCTTCACCATTCGCGTNNGGAAAAGGGAGAAATTTTCGTCTTTTCCGGCAAGGTGGTCAGCGCCGTGAAGGCTGCCCGTCTGGTCACACAGCGAATCACAGACGGCGCCGGGGCATAGGAAATCCGGCCGCATCCCTCGGCGGCGCACCACGAAGCTCTACGACACGGCACAACGATGAAGCCTCCGCTCGATGAGTACGAAAGGGTGCAGATTTGAGACACGGCGGAGAAAGGCAAAAACGTCAGAACTTCGGCGTGGTCATGGCCCGTTCGAGAGTTTCCCGGATAAAGCGCGTGTAGGGAATGCCCCGCGCCTTTGCCCTGGCTTTGAGCGCCGCCAGTAGCGGCCTGGGCACGCGCATGTTGATCTGTTCGTCCTTTTTCGCAAACTCGAACTGCGCCGGTTTGAACTGCGAAAAATCAAGGTCCGACAGATCTTGCGTCAGGAATGCTTCCGCTTGCTTAGCGGTTTTGAGCCTTGGAACTTTCTTCTTTTTCATAGGCCGCGATCACTTGCATCTATCTTTAACTATTCGTAGCGCAGGCTTTCCACCGGGTCAAGGTTCGCGGCACGGGCGGCGGGCGCAGTGCCGAATATCACTCCTACCAGGCTTGAAACTACCACCGCGATGACGACTGACCAACCGGAGATCGGCACACGGTAGTTGGTGATGAACCGTATCGAGAAGGGCAGCGCCAGGCCAATGAAAGTCCCGAGGAATCCCCCCGCCAACGATATCAGTATGGCCTCAGTCAGGAATTGGGCGCGAATTTCCGAGTTGGTGGCCCCGACCGCTTTACGAACGCCAATTTCGCGAATACGGGAATTCACCGTCGCCAGCATGATGTTCATAATTCCCACTCCGCTGACCAGCAGTGTGAGTACGGAAATGAGCAGTAGCACGGTGGTCAAGGTGTTGGCGGTTTTGGCGGCGACCGAGAGAAGCTGGGTCAGGTTATATACCTTGTAAACCGATTCGGGGTGATGCCGCGACTGCAGCACATTGTGAATTTCTTCAGTCGCCCGCGGGACCTCGGCCGAGTCCGACACGGAAAAGAACAATTGCTTCACGGTATCGCTGGCGGTAAAGAACCGCGCCACCGTGTAGGGGATCAGAATGGTGTTATCCGAAATTTCCGACTCCCCGAAGGTGTCAACCCGTTCCTTGAAGGTCCCAATCACGGTGAAAGGTAAGCCGCTGAGTTTGATCTGCTGTCCGATGGCTGCATCTTGTGAGCCGTAGAGGGTGTTGGCAAGAATCTGGGTGATAAGCGCGACTTTGTCACGTGCCCGGGTGTCGCCATCGTCGAAAAAGCGCCCAGCCAGAATATTGAGGTTGCGCACATAGCGGTACTGCCACGAGACACCCAGTGCCACGATCTCGCGTTGCTGGCCGCCAGGAATCGGGACCTGGTCGTGAAACTCGATCATCGGCGAGGACGCACTAATGCCCGGCACCCGTTCACGCACAGCATCCCAGTCCGCGAGTGTCAGCAAATCGCTCGAGTTCTGGCTGCCATACTTGCTGCCCCCCTCGTACTCCGCTACCATCATGTTCGAGCCGATGTTCTGGATCTGCTGGATGATGTACTGCTTGCCCGTGAGCCCGATGGTGACCACCAGGATCAGCGACGCCGTCCCGATGACCATGCCGAGCGCAGTCAAGATGAACCGCATTTTGTTGGTGCGGAACGTCTGAACCGCGACGCTGAGCGTTTCGCCGAAAACCAGTTTCGGATACGGCCGGCCGTTATTGCGGCTGTTTGCCATGCAGATGCTTTAAGAGTAATCGTTCACGGACGGGGCTACAAACGCGCGCATGCCGCTGCCCTTGTCGCTGCAAGAAGTGCCCGGGTTCGGATTGTTGAACGTCCCTCAAGGTGCTATCGTCAGGATTACCCCATTTTTTGACACTCAGTGACTCAATGCTGTCGCCTCTCCATCGCTTTCTGCTCGTGCTAGCTGTGCTCGTCCTCGGGATGTGCTGCACGGCTGAGGCGCAGCAGACTTTGGGCGAGCTGTACGCGACCGACGCGCGGGTGAAAGGATCGGTTATTCTCGCCGGTTCCGGCACCAGCGTCCTAAGCGGCTCCTCGATTGCCGCGGGAGCGCAAAACGCCACCCTGAAGCTGGAGCGCGGTGGCAGTCTGCTGGTTTGTTCGGGGACGAATCTTTCCGTTAGCGCATCGCAGAACGGACGCGAGCTGATGTTCAGCTTGAATAGTGGCAATCTGGAGATGAATTATCCGCTGGGCGCCGCGGCGGACACGCTGCTGACCCCGGATTTGCGGCTGCTGCTGCCCGGTCCGGGCACGGTGCACATTGCTGTGAAGGTGAGCCCGCAAGGGGATACCTGCGTTCAGTCCTTGCCGTGGAACGTGGCCGCTATCGTGGTTTCCGAGACCATGGGCGATGCCACCTATCAGGTGAAACCGGACGAAGCTGTCTTATTCAAGGGCGGACACCTCAGCGAAGCCGCGGCAACGAAGCAACATTGTGGATGCCCGTTATCTCAGGCGATTCCGCCGACGCAGGTAGCGAGAGCAGCACCGCCGCCGCCTCCTGCGGCGGAATCCAAGCCAACGCCGCCCGCTCCCAAGCCGCCTCCAGCGGACCAAGACGTTCACATCGCGGTTAGCGCGCCGCTGGTCTTCCGCGCCGACGATCCCGCGCCCGACCTCGCCGAGACGGTGGCAACCCTAAAGCTGGAGCACAACCAAGTGTTGCAGCTTGACCCGGTTGTGCTGCCTCCTCCGCAGCTCCAGAAAACGCACGCGGAGCGACCGGCGCCGGTGGTGGCCCAGAAGGAACAGAAGCGCGGGCTTTTCAGCAAAGTGGGCGCATTCTTCGCGACAATCTTCCACTGACGACGCGATAAGATAAGTCTTTACGAGAGGAGGATCGAATGTCGGCCATGGTTCTCGACGGCACTCGCATCGCGGCGCAGATCAAAAGCGAAGTCGGCGAACAGGTGAAGGAGCTGACAGCGGCCGGACTTCGTCCCGGTTTGGCGGTCGTGCTGGCGGGCCACCATCCGGCATCGGAAATTTACGTTCGCAACAAGGTGAAGAGCTGCGAGCAGCTTGGCATCTACAGCGAGAAGCACACGCTGCCAGACAATGTGTCCACTGAGGAACTCTTGGCGCTGGTCGAGGACCTGAACCGGCGCGATGAGATCGACGGCATCCTGGTGCAATTGCCTCTGCCTCCCCAGGTTGATGCCAAGAAGGTGCTGCTCGCGGTGTCGCCGGAGAAGGACGTGGACGGATTTCATCCCATGAACGTCGGCTATCTCTCGACCCAGCGCCCGGGATTGGTGCCGTGTACGCCCGCCGGCATCATCGAAATTCTGAAACGCAGCGGGATTGCCATCGCCGGTGCCGAAGCCGTGGTGGTGGGGCGCAGCGACATCGTCGGCAAGCCAGTTGCGATGCTGCTGCTCAACGGCAATGCCACGGTGACGGTCTGCCATTCCAAGACGCGGGACCTGCCGACGGTCTGCCGCCGAGCCGACATTCTGGTGGCTGCCATCGGCAAGGCCGGGATGATTACGCCTGACTTCGTGAAGCCGGGTGCAACCGTGATCGATGTCGGCATGAACACGGTTATCGATCCCGCCGAGTTCAAGCAGTTCTTCGCCGGAAACGAGAAGCGCGAACGGGA
Source organism: Acidobacteriaceae bacterium (assembly GCA_003135475.1). Classification (GTDB taxonomy): domain Bacteria; phylum Acidobacteriota; class Terriglobia; order Terriglobales; family Acidobacteriaceae; genus Bog-257. The sequence goes on along the minus strand of PLBW01000051.1, from coordinate 2,092 downwards.
CTTCGCTGCGAAGGGCTCAACTCTGATGGGCGATGTTCACCCCAAAGTCACCGAGATTGCGGGGGCGATCACTCCGGTACCCGGAGGCGTAGGCCCGCTCACCATCGCCATGCTAATGAGCAACACGGTGAAAGCCGCCAAGCTGCGGCGCGGGAATGCAGTCGGTGTGCTGGCGGCACGTTAAACAAAGGTGCGCGCAAACAACATGTATATACTGCATCAGGGCTAACCGGCTCATGCTGGCGCCCGCTTTCAACTTTTCGATGATGGGTACATACCCATGCTGCGCGTAGGACTGACGGGCGGCATCGCCTGTGGCAAGTCTTCCATTGCGGCCATGCTGGTCAAGCGTGGCGCGCATTTCCTTCAGGCTGACGGGCTCGCGCATCAGCTTTACGCACCCGGCACTGCTACTTATGACAAAGTGGTTTGCAGCTTCGGCCGCGAAATCCTCAATGAAGACGGCGCCATCAATCGGGGCAAGCTGGCGGACCTGGTTTTTCCCGGCCGCATCAATGAACTAAACGCCATCGTGCATCCTGAGGTCGTGAAGCGGCAGAATAGCTGGATGTCGGAGGTCGAGCAGAGCGATCCGCATGGCATCGCGGTTGTCGAGGCCGCGCTGCTTATCGAGGCCGGAGCTGACAAGGACTTCGACAAAGTCATTGTCGTGACTTGCGACTTCGAGCAGAAAGTTGAACGCTTTGCCCGGCGAAGCAATGTCCCGCTGCAGGTTGCGCGCGCCGAAGTCGAGCGCCGCAGTGCCGCACAATTCTCCGATGAAGAGAAGACGCGGCGGGCGGATTATATCGTGGACAATTCCGGTTCGGCCGAAGATACGGAGCGGCAAGTCGAGCGTATCTGGCGCGAATTGCAGAGGCTTGAGTCCGGCAACTGACTACTGGCAACTGACTACTGACTACTGGCAACCGCCTTGCGGTACACTTCTATGGGTTAGCCGTCTAATTCTTCGACGGCAACTTCGAAGCGCTGATTGCCTTCAAAAACTATGAAATTCACCCGGCCTTTCCTTCTTGCAATAATCCTAGTGGGAGCCTTCTACTGGTACACGACCCATCACAGCGGGGTCACGCCGGCAACCCTGATCTCCCGGCCCACGCACGTCGAACTCAGTGAGGCTGCGGGCCCAGAGACCCTCGACGCCGATGAGCACAATAATATTGATGTCTATCACAAGGCCATTCCATCGGTCGTCAACATCACCTCGAAAACCGTGGCATACGACTTCTTCTACGGGCCCGTGCCTGAGGAGGGCCAGGGTTCCGGCTTCATCATCGACAAGGAAGGACACGTCCTCACCAACTACCACGTGGTCGGCAACGCCACGCAGGTGGAAGTGACGCTGCACAACAAGAAAACCTACAAAGCACAGGTGATCGGACGCGACCGCGGACATGACCTGGCGGTCGTCAAAATTGACGCGCCCGGCGTAGTTCCCGCCGTACTTGGCGATTCCAAGAACCTTCAGGTCGGCCAGAAAACCTTCGCCATCGGAAATCCGTTTGGACTTGCGGGAACGATGACGCGCGGCATCATTAGTTCGCTGCGCCCCATCCGCAGCCCGGAAGGTTCGTACATCGAAGAAGCCATCCAGACCGATGCGGCGATCAATCCTGGAAACTCGGGCGGCCCGCTGTTGAACTCGCACGGCGAGGTCATCGGCATCAACAGCTTGATTGCCACCGGGGGTTCCAACCAGAG
>PLBW01000051.1:0-325 GCA_003135475.1 Acidobacteriaceae bacterium | reverse complement strand
CGCGGTGGTAATGAGCGCGCGTACCTGGGTAACGCACCAATCATGATAGGTGGCGACTTGATCGTTGCCATCAACGGCGACGCCATTGGCGAGCAGCAGGACCTTGCGAATGTGATGAACAAACATCGCGCCGGCGATACCGTCACCGTAACCATCTACCGAGCCAAGCGCAAGATGGATGTGAAAGTCGTCCTCGGCGAGGCGAGAGAACGCACCTGATCATCGAGGCAGAGTCTGAATCCAGCGGACCACCCATATCCAAAGCCAACAATTCCGTACGCAGGCAATCCTGCCGCTCGGCTGATGTAGATGCTCCAAGATAATG
>PLBW01000197.1:32836-41451 GCA_003135475.1 Acidobacteriaceae bacterium | reverse complement strand
ATGAGATCAAACAGCTGAAGCCGCGGCCCACAACGATCCGTGCCGCCGTCGCTTAGAGCGCCACTTTAAGCCCACGACGCGCAGCGACTTCGATGCTGAGATTTGGTAATAGCCGCAGCAATTTTGCGTGCTGAAGCTGCTACGCTCCGTTTATTATGCCGCGGCTGTCCTGTCGCATAAGTCCATACCGATGTTCCATTGGGGGCCGATGTTTCCATTGGACCACCTTTATAATTTACAACAATGGTTGCGCAGTGAGGAAATTACCGGAGGGCGAAAGGCGGCGAATCGCCTACGAAAAATGCACGCGGTTGGAGGGTGCGCGAAGGTTCGGCTATGATGATAGAGCGGTTGCGTGTGGCGCTGAGCTGAAAAATTCGCGCCGGCGCAACCGCCAGCGATAATTTTTATAAATAAAGCAGCCGAGGAGAAGATCGTATGGCCGTGGCCCTAGGACAACCCGCTCCGGAATTTACACTGAAGGATCAGAGCCAAAAAGACGTGAAACTATCGGACTATCGCGGCAAAAATGTAGTGCTGGTTTTCTATCCCCTGGATTGGAGCCCGGTGTGCACCAACGAGCATGCCTGCTTCGTAAATGACTTGAAGCAGTTCGAGAAGCTGAACGCGCAGGTGCTGGGATTGAGCGTGGACAGCGTGTGGTCGCACAAGGCTTTTGCCGACAAGATGGGCATCCAGTACCCGCTGCTGGCGGACTTCCAGCCGCGTGGAGCGGTGGCCGAAAAATTCGGATTTTATCTTGCGGATAAGGGCATCACGGGCCGGGCGGTCGTTATAATTGATAAGGATGGGAAGATCGCCTGGGCGAAAGATGTCGGCATTCCGAACGTTCCGGACATGAAGGAAGTTTCGCAGGTGCTGGAACAGCTTAAATAATCCGCGTTAAATAACGCGCGCGAAGTTATCCGGGGGATTCCGGAAACGTGCGGAGGAGATTGACGAGCTGCCAGCGCTGTTCGTTGCTCAGTTGATTCTTGAAACCGGGCATGGGGCGGCGGCCTGCGGTAATTTTCCAAAATATCTCGCCATCGGTGATGGAGGGCGCGCGCAACGCCTGCACGAGGCTGGCGGGCCGCGGTTTGTACAGGGCGGCGTCAGGGCCATCGCCGTGGCCGCGATCGCCATGGCAGTGCGCGCAGTTGTCGAGGAACAGGGAGCGCGCCGCCGTGAGACTTGAGCTGGTGACGGGCACGGGGTTGGGCAGCAGTTTGGCCGCGTCCGGAACGATCCACGGGCCAGCGTTACGAAACCGGATCAGGACGTATGCCGCCGTACCGGCGACAATCAGCCAGAGCACGATCACGGAAACCCATAATTGTTTGGGGCCTTTAGGGCGTGGGCGCGTAATTTTGCGTGCTGATGGGGCCGAATCCATCGCGCGGAGGTTTCCCGGCGCCACGTCAGGCTTGACCGCGGAATATCAGAACCAGCAGCAGCGCATTTAGCGCGATGATGGCCGCAGCCACGACCCAGGCCAGGACGGCGACCCAGAAGCGATTGGCAAACTCTCCCATTTTGCGGCGGTCGTTCGTAAACTGAATGAGTGGCACCACCGCAAACGGAAGCTGGAAACTCAGGACCACCTGGCTGAAGATGAGCAGGTTGGTCGCCTGCCGCTCGCCTGCAAAGCCAATTACCAGCGCGGCCGGCGCTATGGCCAGCGAACGCGTAATCAGACGACGAAACCAGGGCTTCAGCCGCAGATGAAGAAAACCCTCCATGACAATCTGGCCGGCCAGGGTGCCGGTGAGCGTTGAATTCTGCCCGGAACAGAGCAGGGCGACGGCAAAAACAGTGCTCGCCAAGCTGGCTCCGAGGGCGGGGGAAAGCAGGCGATAGGCTTGGGAGATGTCGGCGACGCCGGTAAGCCCGCGGCTATGGAATACTGCGGCGCCGAGCACGAGAATTGCGGCATTGATAAAAAAAGACAAACCCAAAGCGAGAGTGGAATCGAACAGGGCGTAGCGAATGGCTTCACGTTTCTGGGTGTTCGCGGCGCCGAACGCACGGGTCTGCACGATGCTGGAGTGCAGGTAGAGGTTATGCGGCATGACGGTCGCGCCCAGAATGCCGATGCCGAGGTATAGCATGTCGCGGTTGCGGAGTAAATCCGCGGTGGGAATCAGGCCGACGGCGGCTTCCCGCCAGAGCGGCTGCGAGATGAAAATTTCGTAGGTGAAACATGCGGCGATCATGAAGATCACCGCGATGACCATCGCTTCAATCCAGCGAAAGCCGCGCCCTTGGAGGGCGAGGACGATCAGGACATCCAAGCCGGTGAGGAGCACGCCGGGCAGCAACGGCAGGCCGAAGAGAAGTTTCAGGGCGACTGCGGACCCCAGCACTTCGGCCAAGTCGCACGCGGCGATGGCCACTTCGCACAAGAGCCAGAGGACGATGCGCGCGCGCGGCGAATAATGCTCGCGGCAGGCTTGCGCGAGATCGCGGCCCGTGGCAATTCCCAGCTTCGCCGATAGCGCCTGCAGAAAAATCGCCATGAGGCTGCTGAACAGGACGACGCTCAGCAGCGTGTATCCGAATTTCGAGCCGCCGCCCAGGTCTGTGGCCCAGTTACCCGGATCCATGTAACCGACGGCAATGAGGTAGCCGGGGCCCGCGAAAGCGAGCATCTTGCGCAGCACCGATGCGCCGGGAAGGATGGGAATGGAGCGGTAGGCCTCCGGTAAGGAGGGCGAGCCCATGGAGGGCGCCTCCACCACCCGGGGGGTTACGGCCGCGGCTTGGAGGACTGGGTCAGGCATTTAACCGAACTAAACTATAAATATAAACTACACTTAATAGGGATAGGGGTCAATCGCGGCTTGGGGACATGTTTCCCGGCGGAACGAGCGAGGAAGGCTCGCGCAGCTGCCGAGGGACAGCGGCCCAAGCGTTCTGTGGTAGCGTGAAGAGAGGGTTTAGGAAGACCTACTTTCGCAGGGAAGATCTCAGGAGGCGCCCAAATGGCCGAGCAGCAAGCTCCGCAGGTTCAGATCAAGGCTGACGAGAAAGAACTGGTAGCGCTGTACAGCAATTTGGTGATGATTCATCACAACGCAGAAGAATTCACGCTGCATTTCATTTATATTTTCCCCAACGGCACGCACGGAAAGCTGATGTCGAGCACGATCGTCAGTCCGGGACACGCCAAGCGGCTATGGCGCGCGCTGGGCGAAAATATCGCGCGCTTCGAGGCGCAGTACGGAACGATTCGCGAGGCGCCGGCACCCGAGCCGCCAACGAATATTGGTTTTGTGCAGTAGTCGCGGCATTCGAGGGGGAGCGAGCCAAGACGGGCAAACCAAGGCGCGCGGAGGACCTGGCGCTCCTATGTTACTGTAGCCGTATTCCGGGCATGCCGCCCATCAGCGCCATTTTGATCACGTTCAACGAAGAGCGCGACCTGCCACTCGCGCTGTCTTCGGTAGCCGGCGTGGTCGATGAGATCGTCATCGTGGACTCGGAGAGCACCGACGGCACCGCCGAAATCGGGCGACAATGCGGCGCACGGGTCCTGAGCCGTCCCTTTACCAATTTCGCCGAGCAAAAAAATTTTGCCGCCTCCGCGGCGAGGCATGATTGGGTGTTTTCGCTCGATGCGGACGAAGTGGTGAGTCCGGAACTGCGGGCCTCGCTCGCCGCGTGGAAGGAGCGGGCGCCTGCAGGCACGGCTTACCAGGTGAGCCGCAAGACCAACTATCTCGGCCAGTGGATTCTGCACTCCGGCTGGTATCCCGAATATCACGTGCGTTTGTACCGGCGAGACGCGCAACATTTTGTCGGCGCGATTCACGAATCGGTGCAGCCCCGCGGCGGCCGAAGGCCGGAAGGGGCGCGGGATTCGGCGGGCACGGGCGCGCCGACGGCGAAAAAGTCCGCAGGCGATGCGCGTGAGCGGGGGCCCAAGGTCATTTTGCGTGGAGACTTGTGGCACTACTCGATTCGCACGCTCGCGGAGCACTACGCAAAACAGGACGCATTCACGACGCGGGCCGCCGAGGAGCTGTACGCGCAAGGACGGCAGCATTGGCGGCTGAGCATGTGGGTGGCTTCGCCATGGATTCTGCTGCAGAAATTTGTGTTGCAAGCGGGATTTCTTGACGGCTATCGCGGCGCGCTGATCGCCTGGACTTCGGCCCGCTACGTGTGGATGAAATATCGCAAGCTGGGGATTTTGGCGCGGGGCGGCAAACTTCCCGACCGGCCGTGGCCGCAGGCCGGAGACGCCTGACCGTGCGTATTCTGCTGGTGGACCTGGCGCAAGAATGGCGCGGAGGCCAAAGCCAAGCGCTGTTGCTACTGCGCGGCCTGCGTGACAGCGGACACCGCGTGGAACTGGTTTCCACAAGCAACTCCCCGCTGGCCGTGCGGGCCGTAGAGCAGGAAATTCCCGTGTATGCCGTTGCGCACGCGGCCAACCGGCTGGCGGCCGCGAGGCTGATACGGCGCCTGCTACGCGAACGACATTTCGACATCGTGCACGTTAACGAGGCGCACGCACTTACGGCCGCTTGGGTGGCTCGGGCGCACCGCCGGGCGCCACTGGTAATCGCGAGACGCGTAACCTTTCCCGTGTCGCGCGGCCGAGTGGCGCTGGCGCGCTACCGGGCCGCAGCGTGCATCGTGGCGGTGTCGTGGGCCGTTCGCGAACCATTGCTGGCGGCGGGCCTCGACCCCAAGCGCATCGTTGTGGTGCCTGATGGGGTGGAAATTCCGCCGAGCGTTTCCGCGGAAGCGCGCCAGGGGATGCGCGAACGCTGGAATATTGCGCCTGGGGAGCGAGTACTCGCGCTGGTCGCGTCATTCACCTCGGAAAAGGGGCACGCGCTGCTGCTGGAGGCCTTCGCGGAGTTGCACAGGGGAGCTACGGAGTGGCGCTGGCCGCGCTGCCGGCTACTGCTTGCCGGCGATGGCCCGTTGCGCGGCGCGCTCGAGCGGCAAGCGGCTGCGCTGGGCATTGCGAATGCGGTGATATTCGCGGGCTTTGTTGCGGAGGTAGGCGCGGTTTATGGGGCGTGCGACTTGTTCGTATTCCCGTCGCTGCACGAAGGAGGAGGGACATCGTTGCTGGACGCCATGGCGCATGCGCTGCCGGTGATCGCTACAGCGACGGGCGGCATTGCGGAGATTGTGGAGGATGACCGGAATGGCCTGCTAGCCGACGCGACGCCGCAGTCCATCGCCGCCGCGGCCGCGCGCCTGCTTGGCGCGCCAGATCTCGCGCAGCGATTAGGAGTGGCGGCGCGGGAAACGGTAGCAGCACGATTTTCGGCCTGCCGCATGGTGAGCGATTCGCTTGCGGTGTTCAGGCGGTTGGCGGCTGAAGATGCGAGGGCGAAGAGTTGACCGGAATCCGAATCCCGGTCCCAGGGCGAAAAGTAAAACGCCGGCTGCCCCTCTGCCAGGGAACAGCCGGCGTTTTTCATATTTAAATTTGTGCGCTGGTTTTTGACTTCTCCGTCCTCCTATCCCTGCAGGTTATTTCCCGGTACCGACGCCGGGTTCAGCACCCAGCGTCCCACCGGTTCGAGAAACTCGAGTCCCACGGCATACCCCTCGTCCTGCAAGGGATGGCAGTAGGCTACGCGCGCATTGGCGCGAAAATCTCCCGGCAGCAACGCAATGTTCAGCCGGTCTTCAGTCTGCCAGCGACGCACGGAAATGACTCGCGCGCCCCGCGAACTGACGTTCTCGGTAAAGGCCGTCTCCACGCCGGGGTTCTGGAGATGACCCGACAGGTGTACGGCGACCGACATGGACATGCGCTGTTCAGCGCGCCGTCCCAAATACTCCTTTGGTGCGGAGGCCATGTCAGAAAATCCGCGTTACAGGCATGCGGCCACCTGCGCCAGCGAAAGCCTACGGGTATTGCGATGCTTCATTTTGTAGAGCGAGCGATCGGCGGCATCGAGGAGTTCCTCGAGGCTTTGGCCGTCCACAGGAAAAACTGAAGCACCCACGCTGACGGTGATGCCGGGCGCTTCGCCGTCGGCTGCGAGGCGTTCGCAGATGCGGCGGCCCACACTTTCGGCGGCTTCCGAGCCCGCTTCAGGCAGCACCAGGGCAAATTCGTCGCCTCCATAGCGCGCAGCCGTATCGATGGCACGGCAGTGCAGGCGCAGGATGTTCCCAAGGCGGCAGATGGCGCGCGAGCCCACCAAGTGGCCGTGGCGATCGTTGATCTGTTTCAAGCCGTCGAGATCCATCAGCAGGAGAGCAAACTGGCGACCGGTGCGCTGCGAGCGCTGGATTTCGCCTTCGATCATGTTCAGCAGGGTGCGGTAATTGCCGAGGCCGGTGAGAGAATCGCTGGTGGCCAGACGGCGAACCTGTTCGAAAAGGCGGGCGTTGTCGAGCAACGTGCCGCCCAGGACCACCGCATAACTAGCAACCTTCAAAAGCTGGGCCAGGGTGTAGGGAGCGTCAAGAATTTGCGAGGATTGGGTAGCTACAAGATGGCACATCACGTTCATCCACAGCGCGGCATTCAAGGCATGATCGAACGCGGAGCGGGAGACGCGCGGCCGCCGGCCGAAGCCGATTGCCGCCACCAGGAACAACGCCGCGGGAAACAGATCCCAGGGCCGGGCGAACCGGGCGGCGGGGTGAATGGCTGGTTCTATGGGCGTGCCGAGATAAGCAGCGCTGGTAAAGTAAGCGACGATGCCGACGACGATGAAGGCGATGGCGATCTCGCGTGCGGGGTCGCGCGAGTGCGGAACGCGGCGTTCGACCAGGAGGGCGGTAAGCAGCAGGACTCCCAGAAGAGTGCGCCCCACCATCCAAGCCATGGGCACACGGGCCTGGTCAATTCCCGCGACCACCTGGCCGTAAATTCCGAAGAGCGCGAAGGTTTCAATCAGCCCGGAGAGCACAAATCCGAACGCGAGGATCAGGGTTGAACGGTCGTGCGTCCCGCGAAAGCGTACCAGCGCATTGGATGCGTAAGTAAAGGACAGCAAAGTGCCGACGATCTGAAGGTAAGAATAAAGAACGAAGTCAGAGGGAACGTTGAAGCGGCGCAGCCAGCTGCCCAGCAAGAATGTCCCAGCCAAGACGATCGCGGCCAAGGGCCAGCGGAGCGGAGAAAAATAGCGACCGAGTTTTTGCCCAAGAACCACTTAGCCCCCAAGCCTGGTTTCGCAGTGCTCTCGGATGACCGAGCGCAAATAAGTTAAGGCACGTTCTGTTCCTTTGGGGGCGTGCGGGCCGATGTTTTTAGTGCCTTTATAATGTGTTATTTACAAAAGCTGTACCAAAGTGGAGTTCCTGAATCAGGATGGAAAGTCCCGCGAGGATGTATCAAAAGGTTACGAGATATTTCCCAAGTTACCCAGAGGGGCGAAGCAGGCTATTTGTGGAAATAAATCGATTCCCAATGTGGGTTCATCGTGGTGGCGGTTGACCGAAAAGGGCCGCCAACATACCAAGATAAACGCAAAAAGGCGAGGCGGCGTGTCCGGAATAAGGGCGCGGTGCGGGAGATTGCCGGGCGAACGCGGGCCAGTCGGGCAACGTCCGGCAAATGCGAACGCAATGCTGCACCGAGCGGTCGAATTATTTTGTGTCGGGTTTGGAGGCCTGTTCGGATTCTTTTTTGACCGCGGCTTCGGCGGCCTGAAACCCGATGCGGCTGTGCGTGCCATCGCAAAAGGGCTTCGAGACCGAGCCACCGCAGCGGCAGAGGGCGAAAGCCGTCTTGCCGGTAAGGTCGTATTTGGTACCGTCGGCATCCATCAACTCGAGGGAACCTTCTGGAGCCTCCACGCGATACGGGCCATTCTTTCGCGCAGTAATTTTAACGTCAGCCATTCGTCCTCCACCAATTTCCGCAGGATGCGGGTCGATTTTTTGATTTCGAGGCCGCTACATAAATTGCGCGGGCTCCAAGTAGAGCCCGCACCCGTACATAATTCAAGCTAATACTTGGGCACGGAAGGATCAACTTCATCCGACCAAGCGAGTATGCCACCCTTCAAGTTCCAAACCTTTTGAAAGCCGGCTTTGCGCAGAAACTCGACGGCGTCGGCCGAGCGCTTTCCGCTGCGGCAATGGGCGACGATTTCGCGGGAACTGTCGAGCTCATTCACGCGGTTCGGCAACTGGCCGAGTGGAATCAAATTGCCGTGCAAGTTGCAGATTTGATATTCGTGCGGTTCGCGCACGTCGAGAATGAAAATATCTTCTTTGTTGTCGAGCTTCTTTTTTAATTCTTCCACCGAAATTTCAGCCATCTTCCCTTCCGTTTTTTCCTGGCTCGCTGGAGCCGATTCAACTCCGCGGATGCCGCAGAACTGGTCATAATCAATTAACTTTGTAATCGTGCGATGAGTGCCGCAGGCTGGACAGTCAGGATTCTTACGCAACTTCAATTCGCGGAACTTCATGCCCAGAGCATCGACTAGCAGCAGACGTCCAACGAGCGAATCGCCTTGGCCAAGAATCAGCTTGATAGTCTCGGTCGCCTGAATCACGCCGACCAAGCCGGGAAGGATGCCTAGAACTCCGCCTTCGGCGCAGGAAGGAACGAGGCCGGGCGGCGGCGGTTCCGGGTAAAGGCAGCGATAGCACGGGCCTTCTTCGGTCGCGAAAAC
>PLBW01000197.1:0-32804 GCA_003135475.1 Acidobacteriaceae bacterium | reverse complement strand
AGATCGAGAGCGTTGGCGCTGGTCAGCTTCGTATCGAAAGTGCGCAGATTCACAAACGGATTGATCGCTTTTAACTTGTCGGCGGCCGAGTCCAGCTTCTTGCGGCCAACGTCGGCGGTGGTGTGGATAATCTGGCGCTGCAGGTTGGTGTAATCCACGACATCGAAGTCGACGATGCCGAGAGTGCCGACGCCGGCTGCGGTCAAGTAAAGCGCGAGCGGAGAGCCGAGGCCGCCGGCTCCTATGCACAGCACCTTCGCCGCTTTCAGCTTCTGCTGCCCTTCCATGCCCACCTCGGGCATGATGAGATGGCGCGAGTAGCGCAAGATTTCGTCGTTGCTTAGAACCGCTTCGGATTTGGCGTCAATGGGTTTTATTTCAGAAAGTGTAGCCATAAATTCTTAGTAGCCGCCGGCGATCGACGGCACGATGGAAATGGTATCACCGTCTTGAAGCTTGGTTGCTTCTTTCTGCAGATAGCGCATGTCTTCGTCGTTGACATAAACATTCACGAAGGCGCGCAGCTTGCCCTCATCTGTATAGAGGTGCCGCTTCAGTTCAGGGTGTTGCGAAACGAGGCCATCAAGGGCCTCGCCCACGGTTTTCGCGGGAACCTCGACGGAGGCCTGCTTACCCGAATATTGACGAAGCGGAGAGGGTATCTGTATCTGGGGCATATAGATAAAGATGCTATGGCGACAGGCAAAGATGCAAGTGGGGGGAGTGACAAGGAAATGACAATCGGTGGTGGACGGGCGGGGACGCCCGTCGCTCCTTTGCGCGCTTATTTCGAAATGACTTCAATTTTTTCGTCTGCAAGCTTCTTGTTGTTCTCGTCCGTGCCGGTCAGCTCGAATGAATTTGTGAGCGCGGCCTTCCCTTTTTCCACGCTGGTAATCACATAAGAACAGCCAAACCAGTGGGCTTCCGCAAGATCGGTGGCCGACCATTGCGCGGGATGATCGGGATGCGAGTGATAGAAGCCGATAATGTCGAGTCCCCGGGTCCGCGCGTCACGCTGGATACGCACCGCCTCCACCGGATCAATCTCATAACGATCGCTTGCAGAGTCGGTCCGCGTGTTGCGGCAGCGCACGCTCCCGCTCACGGTCCGGGTGTCACCTTCGACCCTGCCCAATAGCGCGCCGCAGCACTCGTACGGATACGTCTCTTCGCCGTGGCGGCGAATCTCGTCGTAAATCGGTTGGCGGATTTTCAACATCCTTTGTCGCCTTTTCTATCACGTCCAGGCGCGATTTCCCGGAGAAACATTCCTTTTTCGTGGCGCAACAACTGGTTAGGTTTGTGATTCTGGCCTCAACGTAAGTTGCCGTTTCCCCGTGCAGTGTGCGACAGTGTGAGTCTCTGCGATGCCGGCTCCAGTAAAGTGTGCTTGAAGCCGATGCAACCTAAGTACGGTATTCCGGTATCGTATGTCATGACCAAGACGGTGGTGGTGACTCCCGTCTGACGAGGGTCGTTCGCGAAGGGTATTGCGGAAGAAGATGACCAAGAAGATCAAAGCCAAATCGTACGAAGACGCGCTGGCGTGGTTTCGCAGTCATGAATTTGACGTGCTGGAAGCTCCGGGCGCGAGTACTCGGGTATTTCTGAAGAAGTACCACTGTTCTGCCGCCATCGAGCGCACAGAAGACGGAGGCGTCAAGGTCTTCGCCTATCCGGGATACCTCCTCAATGGCGAGATCTCAAAGCTGGTCGATCATGGCTACCAGAAGGTCTTGAAGACCACCAAGGCCGAGTATCCTGCCACCGCCGATCGCCTCCAGGCGTTGCACCAGTTCACTGAGGAGCTGAAGGAAGGGATTGGCGCCATCAGTCTCTACAATGAAGGCCTGGGCACGGTAAGTGAGTCGTATATGTACGATCGCGTGCGCGGACGCGATCTGCCGGAAGCGGAACGTCCCCAACGCCCGTGGCAAACGGCAACCGGTAAGCGCCGTGCATAGCTTCTTCCCTCAATCGGCGATGTGTCCCGGCTCCGCCAGGCTGTAAGTTTTCCGGATAATACACTCGCTCCGTTCGCTGGTGGATTATCCACGATCACACCTGCGCGGAGTAGAGTCTCGCTTCCTCAATTCGCATCATCCTGGCATCCGGCTACATCGAAAAAGCTGTGGCTGGGCCGTCGCGCGGGTGTAGAATTTATCCGGATACAGGCGGTATCCCCGCCAGGTCGGGGAACTGCACTGGAGGACATCGTGAGCATCACCACCGGGGACTTCCGCTCGAAGATTACTTCTTCCACTCTTCTCGAAAAAAAGCAGCGTAAGGAAATCATCACTTGTCTGACCGCCTACGACTATCCCAGCGCGCGGCTGGTGGATGAGGCCGGCATTGACATGGTCCTGGTCGGCGACTCCCTTGGCATGGTGATGCTGGGCTATGAAAATACCCTCCCCGTCACTATGCAGGAGATGCTGCACCACACGCGTGCAGTACGGCGCGGCGTCAAGCGGGCATTTCTGGTGGCCGACATGCCCTTCGCTTCCTACCACGTCACCTCGCGCGACGCTCTGCGCAACGCTGCTCGCTTTATCAAGGAGGCGGGCGCCGAGGCGGTGAAAATCGAGGGCGGCGAAACCCGCTCCCGCCTGGTCGAGCGCATGGTAGAGGCCGAGATTCCCGTGGTCGGCCACATCGGACTTACGCCGCAATCGTTGCACGCCATGGGCGGATACAAGGTCCAAGGCAAGACCCTGCAAGCAGTCGAGCAACTGATGCACGATGCGATCGCCCTGGAACGCGCTGGCGCCTGTTGCATCGTTCTCGAAGGCATCCCGCGCGAGGTCGCCGGCATGATCACGCGCGAGTTGGAGGTCCCGACCATCGGCATCGGTGCCGGCCCCGAGTGCGATGGGCAGGTTCTGGTCTTCCACGATCTGCTGGGACTGACATTTGCGCCGCCAGCCAAGTTCGTCCGTCGCTATGCGGACCTGGCATCCGTGATCGGCAATGCCGTGGTTGCTTTCAAGGACGACGTGAAGGCCGGGAGCTATCCGTCCGACGCCGAGTCCTATCACCTGCCCAAGGAGACGCTCTCAGCGTTAGAGGGAATTGCGCAACGCAGGCGAGCTGTGCAACTGTAGAAGTCATGCGGCTGTCGCTGCGCGTTGCCATTTTGTTGGTCCTGGCGCTGAGTCTGACCGCGGTTGCGGCCGGCCAGAAGCCTTCTACGGCCCCAGCGCCGCTCCATAAGCCTGTTCCCAGGAAGCGTTACTGCCAGCCTGATGGCGGGTTCTGCTTCAAGTATCCGGGTTCATGGACCATGCTGGGCGAGGTTTACGATGGCAATGGCGTGGTGGTGGCGCCTCCTCAGAAGCTGGACAAGGCACTTTGGGATGAAATCACGGTTGCGCTGATCGTGCCGCCTTCCGAAGGAGATGAAGAGCCGTTAAGCCTGGACGTCATAATCGAACAGGCGTCCAAGAGTATGCGCGAGGGCGGCCAGGCGTTCGAAACCTTGCAACGCCAGCAGCGCACCGTGGACCACAAACCGGCCCAGATGCTGAAGGTCCGCTATCGCGAGAAGGCGACCGATCGCGATTGGGTCGAAGAGATGGTCTTTATTCAAGGCCCCGATCGCGAGATATATTCCATCGCGTTGAAATGTTCGCCGGAAAGCCTGGCGCGCCTGGGACCGGTATTTGCGGGTGTGCTGGAGAGCTGGGTGCTGCCCGAGCCTGAACCTCCGGCAGGCGCCGAGGAGGAGGATACGCCCAAGCAGACAACTCCACCTTCGAAAGCGCCGCCGCCCAGCCACTAACGCAATCAATCGTGAAACGCATTGCAACCATCGCCGAGATGAAGGCAGCTTGCCGTCAGGTGACCCGTAACGGCAAGACCCTGGGATTCGTGCCCACCATGGGCGCGCTGCATGAAGGCCATCTTTCGCTGGTGCGCGCGTCGAAGGCACGCTGCGACGTGACCGCCGTTTCCATCTTCGTCAACCCACTGCAATTCGGTCCGGCGGAAGATCTGGACAAGTATCCGCGCACCATGGAACGCGATACTGCTCTGCTGGAACAACTGGGCGCGGACCTGCTGTTCACGCCTGCGGTGGAGGAAATGTATCCCCCAGGGGCGCAGACCTATGTGGTGGTCGAGGGCCTGAGCAACAAACTCGACGGCGCATCCCGTCCCGGACATTTCCGTGGGGTGGCGACCGTGGTGGCGAAGTTGTTCGAAATCATCCGCCCCGATTTCGCCTTCTTCGGCCAGAAAGATGCCGCGCAGGTAGCAGTGCTTCGCAAGTTAGTCAACGATCTCGACATGGACGTGGAAGTCGTCGTCTGCCCCATAGTGCGTGAGAAAGACGGCCTGGCAATGAGTTCCCGCAATGCCTACCTGGCGTCCGAGCAGCGGCAGCAGGCGGCGGTGTTGTATCGGTCGCTGCTTCGGGTGCAGGCGGCCGTGGACCATGGCGAGCGCGACTCCGCCAAGCTGATCGAGATTGGCAAGCAGGTGATCGCGGAAGAGCCTGGGGCGCGGTTGGACTACTTCGCCATCGTCGATCTGGACACGCTCGATCCAGTTGCGGATGTGTCGCACTGCACGCTGGTGGCCGTCGCGGCGTACGTCGGCAGCACCCGGCTGATCGACAACATCCTGGTCACAGCGTCATCCCGGTAAATAACGGATGCCGAGCGTCGTTGATCCGGATTGGGTGCGAGATGGGCTGTTATCGCCAATTTGGGCTTGCGTGGCGGAACTTTTTGTTGCGCTCACACGTACCTTGTTGCAGGAGGAACCATCTATGGCCGCGCGATATCCGATTTGGCTGCTCGTCGGCGTACCGACAGCTGTCTTCGGCCTGGCTGTCGCATCAACTGTTGTCCCGCAAGTGGTGCACGCAGTCGTTTCAGAAGTGGTACGAGCAGTCGTGAAGGGGCTCGTCGGTTAGGTTTGTTAGTCAACTGGACCAACGCCGCATCCGCTTCGCCAGTTTCACGTATCTGTTGATAAAACGCCTTATCGTAAGTTGCGTTTCCGGCTTCAATCTTTGGCGAGAGATGCAGGATTCAACGCGAATTGAGCAGCGTCAGCCGTGTACGGCAATATAGGCGGAACTTTTCACCCCCGTGCCGCGTATCTCCGCCTAAATCCGCCGTGGGGGCACAGATGACATCGCTCAGCCGTAACGCCAGAGTCGCAGGGCTTCTCTATCTCACACTCATGACCGCTCCCCTGCGCCTCATCTACATCCAGGACAAGATCATCGTCAGCGGCAACGCGGCCGCGACGGCCAACAACATCGCCGCGCACCAGACGCTGTTCCGCCTCGGCATTCTCAGCGATCTGTTCACCGCGACCATGGCCATCTTTCTCACCCTTGCGCTGTACCGGCTGTTCAAGGCCGTGGACCAGGGCCTCGCCGTGGTGATGGTGATCCTCGGCGCCCTGATGGTGACGCCCATCTATTTCCTCAACACCATCAACGACGCGGCTGCGCTGCTGCTGGTGCGCGGCGCCGATTTCCTGGCGGCCTTCGATAAGCCGCAGCGCGAAGCCCTGGCCATGCTGTTCCTTCGCCTGCACAACCATGGCGTGCTGGTGAACGAGGTCTTCTGGGGCCTGTGGCTGTTCCCGTTCGGCCTGCTGGTGTACCGCTCGCGGTTCCTTCCTCGCCTGCTGGGCCTGTGGCTGATGCTCAATTGCTGCGCGTATGTCGCTCTCAGCGTGACCGGCATCATGTGGCCGCACTATCTGGCGAGGGTGTGGAACGCGGCATTCCCGGTTATGTTCGGAGAACTGGCGATCATGCTGTGGCTCATCGTCATCGGCGCCAAGGAGCGAAAGCCCGTAGCCGCAACCGCCTGACTACAGGCTCGATTAACTAGGGTCGCCGTTTAGCGAATCGCGACAACGAGCGATAAATCGCCATCACGCTAGCAATCCTCTCCACGGACTAGTCGCGGGACAAACAGGAAGAGCGGGATGTAGTGAATCCGTTTCCCACCCTTTCGCCAAAGTCGGGCGAAAGGATAGGCACCCAGCGGCTGATCGACAACATCCTGCTCACAGCTTCGTCACGGTAGGACTCTTCGTCTGTTGATCCGCGACAGCCATGCCCCACCCAAGACCAGCACCACCGGAAAGCACTCCAACGTATAGCGCGGTTCGGGGTTTTCCAGCGTGCCCAGAAACGCCGAGCGCAAGATCACGAACAACAACATAAGCGCGAGGTAGCGAGGCCGCGGCCCGCGCACCAATCCCATCACCGCCGCGAACAGGAATAGCAGGTTGAGCACGCCCCACAGGGTGGCCAGGACGCTGCCCTCGGTGTCGTTGGCGTACTCCCACCAGCGCGTGTTGAGCGGCAGCATTTCCGTACGGGGACGCAGCCACATGTCGGCGATGCGCAACGCGGGCAGCCATATGTAATAACGAAATGGCGCGCGTTTTACGCGCTCGTTGGCCAACTCCGCAAAGCGGGCGTTCAGTTCGGGATCGACCACCTGTGTCTTGGCGTAATCGTTGAAGATGGCTTGCGTCGTCTCGCGCTGCTGCGCGCTGTCGAAGGCCCGCGAGGGCAGGTTCTGCAAATTAACGTCATCGCCCGGAATCTGCCAGTAGATCTCCTCGGTGGAAACGTAGTCCACGACCCAGGTTCGCACCCACTTGTCGAAACCAGACGGCACAAACTCGTCTGGATCGCTGGCGTAACGTGGGGCCAGGGGTTGGAAACGATGGAAGTCGCGCCAATTTCGGACCGTCCATGGCGCCAGGGGCGCCAGCGAAACCGCCAGCACCAGCGCTCCCGCCCAGAATAGGCGCGTACGCTCCGCAGGCCTTTGCCACATCCGCCACAACAGAAACAGTCCCAGCGCCACCAGCAGAATGCCGCCGTCGGGGCGGAGCAGGATTCCCGCCGCGACGGCGAAAGCGCAGCCCATCCAGGCAGACCAGAGGGTAAGCCCCTCCTCCGCGGCCTGGAACGCGGTGACTGCGCAATCGAGAGCAACTGCAGTGCAGAAGATGCTCAGCGTCTCAGCCAGCGGAGCAACCGAGTAGTTGGCGGTAAAGGGACACAGCGCAGCCAGAAGAAACGTGGACCGTGCCGCGCTCGGCGACACCGCTCTGCGCGCCAAGTCGGCGATGACGAAACAGCCCGCCACGTCGATGACGATCTGCACCAGCAGGACGGCGTTGTAATGCTCGCTTCCAAATAGCGCAAAGCAGACGGCCAGAAACGCGGGATAGCCGGGCAGGCGAATCCAGGTAGGCCGCGGCCCTTCGGCGTGAGTCAGGCCGTAGATGCCGTGCTGAAGCCAGTTTTTGGCGATGTCCCCGTAAACCAGCGAATCGCCGGTCACGTGCGGGAATCTAAGGTAGAAGAAAAGCCGCAGCGCACAAGCCGCCAGTGTGACCAGCAGGAAGTACTTCCGAGACTCCCGCAGCATGTTCCAGAACGGGTGCGTCCCAGTTCTTGTGCTCAGCGAATTGCGCTCCGGTTCCAGCACGTGGCGAATATAGCAGCTTGCAGATAGCAATTAGCCTTTGGCATTTAGCATTTGGCCGGAGTGCCTTAACGAAATGCCAAAGGCTAACGGCTAAGTGCTAACTGCTGCTACGATAAATTGGCTCCGAATGCCTAAGTCGAAACCGATTTTTTTCGATCCCGATCGCAAGCGCTGGCGGCGTTTACGCTGGGTGCTCGATACCAGCGTAATCGTTGTCACACTGCTGGGGGTGTTTTTTGTCGCGACCATCATTCGTGGATCGTCCGTTCCCGGCGTTCCCCTCCCTTTGGTGAAGAAGCCCTATCACGCTCTTAAGGAAAGCCAGAAGCACAAGCCGCCACGCCGGCCGAACACACACCGCAAGACCAAGCGGCCCGCGTCGCAGGTGGTCCTGAACTCCGACGAAGGCATTCGCGGAGCGTTCTATGTGCAGTGGGACGCGGCCAGCTTCGCCTCGCTGAAAGAGTACTACCCGCAGATCGACCTGCTGTTTCCCGAGTGGATGCATGTGCTGACCGCGGACGGCCGGCTGCAAGCGGTCACTGAACTGAACACTCTGTACAACATGATGGACGACAAGGGCAAGCCGCGTCCGGTGGACGAAAGGGTGATGCCGTTTCTCAAGGGCGAGAAGGCGCAAACCGAGGTCCTGCCTCTGGTCAACAACTTCGATCCCATCAGCAATGAGTGGCAACCCGACGTTACCGCGAAATTCCTGGCCGATCCGGCGGCGCGTCAGCGCTTCCGCAGCGAGCTGATGAGTTTCCTGGCCACCGACCAGTACAAGGGCATCACGCTGGACATTGAGGCCTTTCCCGAAACCTCACGCGGCGACTACCACGCGCTGGTGCAAGAGCTCCACGATGATCTCCACGCCAAGGGCCTGAAGCTGTATATCGCCGTGCCGGTCAACGACAAGACATTCGACTATCCCACCATCGCGCAAATCTCGGATGGCTTGATCCTGATGAACTATGACCAGCACTACCCCGGCGGCGACTCCGGCCCGGTTGCCGGGCAGGACTGGTTCCTGAAGAACCTGCAAGACGCCCTCAAGGTCATTCCCAAGGAAAAAATCATCTGCGCGGTCGGCAATTACGGCTACGACTGGGCGATGAAAAAGGGCCAGAAGAAAGGTGCGCCGCCCGCGGAGGTGCACACCGTCTCGGCGCAGGACGCCTGGCTCGAAGCCGAAGATGCTGAGACCGACGTGAACTTCGATGACGATGCCATGAATCCGCACTTTGCCTATCTTGACGACAATAACGTTCGCCACGACGTGTGGTTTCTCGACGGGGTGACCGTGCTCAACCAGATGCGGGCGGCGCATTCGTTGGGCATCAACACATTCGCATTATGGAGGCTGGGTTCGGAAGACCGCTCGCTGTGGGCGGTGTGGGACCGGCCATTCGAGGCCAATGCACCCGCCAAGCTGGAGACTGTCCCCCCCGGTCAGGATGTGGACATTGAAGGGCAAGGCGAAGTGCTGCGCATCGCCTCGCGTCCGGCCTCCGGCGAACGCCGGATCACGCTCGATCCCAATACCAACCTGGTCAGCGACGAGGTCTTCAAGACGATGCCGTCACCGTACGAAGTGGACATGTACGGCGGGACCTCGCAAAAGAAGGTTGCCATCACCTTCGACGACGGCCCCGACCCCACGTGGACTCCCAAGATTCTCGACGTGCTGAAAGAAAAAAACGTCAAGGCCGCTTTCTTCCTTATTGGGCTGGAAGTTGAAAAGTATCCCGGCATTGCCAAGCGCATTTACCAGGAAGGCCATGAAATCGGGAACCACACTTTCACCCATCCCGATATCAGCAACATCTCCAAGCGCTACTTCGAAGTGGAACTGAACCTCACCGAGCGGTTGTTCGAAGGCAAGCTGGGAGTCAAGCCCGTACTCTTCCGTCCGCCCTATTCGATTGACCAGGAGCCCGATACCGCCGACCAGGTTCGTCCCCTGGAACTCTCGCAGGACATGGGCTTTATCACGGTGGGGGACAAGATCGATCCCAGCGACTGGCGCGATAATCCGCGACGTTCCGCCGACGAAATCGTGGCCGACGTGTACGCCAACCTGCCCCCCTGCCACCCCGGCAATCTTAGCTGCGGGAACATCATCCTATTGCACGATGGCGGTGGTAACCGCAGCCGGACGGTCAAAGCGTTGGGCATGATGATCGACGGCCTGCGGGCCCGCGGCTACGAGATCGTGCCAGTCTCCGATCTGCTGGGCAAGACCCGCGCCGAAATCATGCCGCCCATTTCAACCAACGAGCGCTGGGCCGCCTGGGTCGACGGCCTGAGCTTCGGCATGTTCGGGCTCATCTCGTCGTTCATCATTTTCGTTTTCTTCGTGGGTGACGTGCTGATGAGCGGGCGTCTGGTGCTGGTCGGAACGCTGGCCATCTTTGACCGCTTCCATCGGCGCAAGAGCAACTTCGATCCCACCTATCGGCCGGCGGTTGCCGTGCTCATCCCCGCCTACAACGAGGCGAAAGTTATCGATCGCACCGTCCGTTCGGTCCTGGATTCCAACTACCAGCACCTTCGGGTCATTGTGATCGACGATGGCTCGACCGACACGACTCTGGAGGTCACCCGGGCCGCCTTCCAGAACGAGATCGCGGCCGGCCGGGTCACGGTGTTGACCAAGCCAAATTCGGGCAAAGCCGACGCGCTCAACTTCGGACTCGAGCAAGTGACGGAAGAGCTGTTTGTGGGCATCGACGCAGACACCCTGGTTGCGCCCGATGCGATCTCCAAACTGGTGCCGCACTTTAGCAATCCGCGGGTGGCAGCCATGGCAGGCAATGCCAAAGTCGGCAATCGCGTCAATCTGTGGACGCGCTGGCAAGCGTTGGAGTACATCACCAGCCAGAACTTCGAGCGGCGCGCGCTGAACACGCTCAACGCCGTCAGCGTGGTCCCCGGAGCCATTGGCGCATGGCGCACCGCTGCGGTTCGCGCCGCCGGCGGTTATCAGCACGACACCGTCGCCGAAGATGCCGATCTCACCATGGCGCTCCTCCAAGCGGGCTACTGGGTCAACTACGAGGACCGCGCGCTGGCCTATACCGAGGCGCCAACCAAGGCGAGCGGGTTGATGCGGCAACGCTTCCGCTGGTCCTTTGGCATTATGCAGTCGGTGTGGAAGCACCGCGCGGCGGTGAAGCAAAAGGGAGCGCTGGGCTGGGTGGCGATACCCAACATGGTCATCTTCCAGATCCTGCTGCCCTTGGTCTCGCCGTTTATTGACATCATGTTTGTGGTGGGATCGGCGACTTACTTCGTCAACAGGTATTTCCATCCGGAATCGGCGAATCCGGCCAGCTTCCAGCGCCTGGTCGTGTACTTCGCATTGTTCATGGTGATTGATTTCATCGCATCCGCCATCGCCTTCGCGCTGGAACGGCAACAGCCCGGCAGAAAACGCGACTTCCTCTTGCTGGGCCATGTCTGGCTGCAACGTTTCGCCTACCGCCAACTGTTCTCCCTGGTGCTCCTCAAGACGCTCAAGCGCGCCATGGAAGGGGGCAGCTTTGCCTGGGACAAACTGGAGCGCACGGCCAGTGTGAGACAGCCCATTACCGTAGGCCGTGAAAGAGAGGCGCATTGATGGAGGACAACTGGTGAGTCCTGCTCCCAAGCCCGCGCTGGATATGAGCGTCAACGTTGCGGGAATTACGCTCAAGAACCCGGTCATGGCTGCCAGCGGCAGCTTTGGCTATGGCGTGGAATTCGAAGACGTGGTCACGCTTGATCGGCTGGGCGGGTTCGTGGTGAAGGGACTTTCCCGCGAGCCGATGGCCGGCAATCCTCCGCCGCGGCTGTTTGAAACTGCCGCCGGCATGCTCAATGCCATCGGACTGCAGAACGTTGGAGTGCGGGCCTTTCTCGAAGAAAAGCTGCCGCTTCTGAACAACATCAAGAACATCGTTTTCTTCTGCAACGTCTTTGGGCATTCGCAGGAGGAGTACGAAGACGTGGTACGCATGCTCAACGACGGCGCGGGCATCGCCGCTTATGAGCTCAACGTTTCCTGTCCTAACACCAAGTGCGGCGGGATCAGCTTTGGCAGCGATCCCAAAATGCTGTTTGACGTGGTCAGCGCAGTCAAGAAGATTGCCACCCGCCCGCTCATCGTGAAACTTTCGCCCAACGTGACCAGCATTCCCGAGGTGGCGCGGGCAGCCGAGGAAGCAGGGGCCGACGCCATCTCGCTGGTCAATACTTTCGTGGCCATGGCGATTGACGCCGAAACCCGCAAGCCGCGCATCTCCAACGTCACCGCCGGACTGTCCGGCCCCGCCATCAAGCCGATTGCCCTGCGCATGGTGTGGGAGGCGGCCAAGGCGGTGAAGATACCCGTCATCGGAATCGGCGGCATCAGCACCGCCGAAGATGTGATTGAATTCCTGCTGGCCGGCGCAACCGCCATCGAGGTTGGCACGGTGAATTTCTGGGATCCCTGCGCCTGTGAGACGCTGGTCGATTCCCTGGAGAAGTGGTGCCTGGAACACCGCATCGAAAAGATTAGCGATCTGACCGGCGGGTTGAAATTGGACTAATCCGCCTCGCGCACGGACTTCACGCCGTTACGCTAGCTGCCCCGACATCGCCGTCCTGAAGCTTCTTCACGCTGGTGACCAGGTCGGGATCGATCGCCAGAATCGCCTTGGTGTGGGTGATCTCAAACAGGCGTTTGACCTGATCGTTGGGGCCGGCAACGCGGAAGTGCCCTCCCTGCTGACCAATCTCTCCAAAGATATGCATGATGATCCCAAGACCGGTGCTGTCCACGAACTCGACGTGGGTAAGGTCAAGCACTAGTTTGCGCGCGCCTTGCTGAATCAGCGAATTGCACAGCGCTTCGGTTTCGCTGAGGCGCGTCCCCAGCGTGAAGCGGCCCGCGCAGGAGACACCGGTGATATCCGGTGCGAATTGGAAGACCTCGGTTTCCAACATCATGGCGGCGTGGTTCCTTGGGCGAAGTTTGGGTTTCTAAAGTATCACGAGGTCCGGACGAAGGCGAACGAAAGATGTTGTTGCTGATTCGCGGATCTCGGCGAAGTGAACCCTCTTGGTACAGGATTTGCACAGGGGGGTTACGGCGCTGCTGAATCCGTGGCATCATGTTTCCATGCGGAAGGCCGATAATCAACGTATGGTGAGGGCGGGAGGCGATAAGACGCCAGTCACGAAGCCGAGACTACTCGACCTCTTTTGCTGTGCGGGCGGCGCGGGGGTTGGTTACAACAGGGCAGGATTCGAGGTTGTCGGGGTGGACATTAATCCCCAGCCGCATTACCCGTTGCCGTTCATCCAAGCTGATGCGCTTACGCTTGACCCGACGTTCATCGCATCGTTTGACGCCGTTCACGCATCGCCGCCATGTCAGGCATATTCCGTTAACTCCCCAAGCTAAGTTTTGTCTCCCTTTGACAAGAAACTCCGCAGCCACGGTGTTAAGAGCCTGTCATGGGCCTGGGGATTTGCTTCGATGAACGCTATGAACCTATTACATGCATGATGTACAACTCCACGGATACAGACCTCGCATCCCTCTTTGCAATGCCCGTGATCGTGCTCCAAGACAACGACCGGCTGCCTCTTACACGCGCCGGGGTGTTCAATATTGCGGGCACAAAAGTAACAGTAATTGCTATCGTATCCGCAAACTGGACAGAGACCCTTTTGTTCATCTAATAACTTAATCCGATAGCTCTTCCGCTCGGCCGGGGTCATGCAATCCCCTTTTTTTCATCTCCAAGAAGCCAACTTGCCTCCACGCCTAACACTTCTGCGAGAGCCTTAAGTTCATAGTCAAGAACATGGCGGAGATCGTTTTCGATTTTTGCAATTGCGGCGCGGTCGAGCTGAATTCCGCACCGGGCGAGCTTCCCTGAAAGGGCATCCTGCGTTAGTGCTGGCCTGCAGCCTTGACGCGCCTGAGCGACGCGCCTGCCAATAATGTTTTTTCGCGCAGGCTTTCTTTTCACATGGAAAGAGTACTTTGCGGACAATTCAGATGTGTTCTAAGATAGAACACGACAAGCGGAAGGAGCTGACGAGAGAAATCGGCAATCGGCGCCATCGACCGGGGCCCTTCACGCAAGAGGAGAAAAATGGATGGAGGATCGACTTACAACCCTCAAGATCAGAAACCGGGTACGAAGCGTGAATCGCCGTCTGGCCAAGAATAATGCGGACCCTGGCTGCGCCGATCGTTCCTTGTGGGGTGCATTCGCCGTGCTCAACTTTGCCGACGTCACCGGCTTGGGCGGGGATGTAAAGGTTGACCCTGAAACGGTGCTGTGCGACTTACTTGCTGATCTTATGCACTGGTGCGACGTTCAGAAAACTAACGACTGCCTCATAGAATCAATTGATTTTGAATCCGCCCTTGAACGAGCCCGTGATCACTACAGCGAAGAGTGCGCCGATAAACGGAGAGCAGGAAGGGTGGATCATCCTTACGCACAACGATAGTACGGATTTGAAGCCTGGACAGTACCTCTTGACGGAAAGGCCCCCGGAAGCAGCACTCAAATTCGAACACTCCATCTCTGCGAAGCTCCGCGCAGAAGTTTTCGACCGCAATGGTTTCACTTGTCAGATGTGCGGCCTTTCGCCTGGGGATATTGACCCGACCACTGGGCGCAAGGTCCGCCTGCATGTCGGCCACATCAAGGACAAGAATCTTGGCGGCAAAGACGAACTATCCAATCTTCGGGCGCTATGCTCAACCTGCAATCAAGGAGCCAAGAACATCACAGGCGAGAAGCCAACCGCTATTTGGCTGCTTTCCCAGGTCCGTCGGGCTGGCATAGATGAGCAACACGCCGTGTTCAATTGGCTGCTTAGGAAATTTGGCCCGACGAAGTAACCGTACAATTCCCAAAGGCAATGGCTGATGTTTTCACCAAGGCGCAGCGCTCTCTGATTATGTCCCGCGTTCGCGCTCGCGGAAACGCAAGCACTGAACTGAAGATGGCAACTCTGCTACGAGCAAACAAGTTGACGGGATGGAGGCGGCACTCTCCGGTTTTCGGCAAGCCAGACTTCGTTTTCCACAAAGCCAAAGTTGCCTTGTTTGTGGACGGGTGCTTTTGGCACGGCTGCCCGCGTTGCTATCAGGCCCCTAAGTCGTCAGCCATCTTTTGGCGGGTTAAAGTTCAGCGAAACATGCGGCGTGATTTGCAGGTGGCGCGCCATCTGAGAAGTCGAGGATGGAAAGTAATTCGAGTGAAGGAATGTCAGCTTGCCGCCCCTGCCCGTTTTTTGAATCGTCTTCGAAGGCTAATCTAAATCGAAGTCCACCCTAGCAACGCCTCGTTCCGTAATTGCAAATGTAGCCCACACTTAGGTGCCATTCACCTGAATTAAATATGGAACTTATGTGACAAATATGCCAACCACCATTTGGCTACCACAAGCACTTCCTGGAATAGTGTTTAAATGCCACGAGGAGCCCGTAGGCGACGTTTCGTCCCTTCGGACGACCCAAAAGTACCTCCGAATCGGGCGAAGGCCTAGAATCGCGTCCAATGGCGAAATGCTCGGGTCAGCCTCCTAAGGACGCCTTTTCCCGATTTGGGCTGGGCCGGACCTACGGCACCGAGAACAGCTTCCACTCGCCGTGCACATAATTGAAGATGAAATCGACCAGGTTGGCGCCGCCGCATCGCTTGTTCTTGACCTCGGCCACCAGAATCGCCTGGCGCACTCCGTTGCGCACCGTCTCGCTGGCGGCGGTGCGGACTTTTTCCGAATGCGTCAGCAGTTCGCGGTCCGAGCAGGCGCGCGAGCTGGCGTCCAGCTTGATGGGACTGTCGATACAGGATGAATCGAACAGCTTGCAGTAGAGATCGCGGCGATGCGACAACTGCTCTTCGACCTCGGCACGGCCCACCGGCTTGGCTTGCGGGCCAACGTGAAGCCCTTCCTCGGGCACGTACGACAAAAACTTTTTGGCGTTCCCTTGGCGAAGGGCGGCGAAGAAGTCGCGCTCCAGTGCGGCGGTTTGCGGCGAGATCGAAGCGTGTGGCGCCCTCGATGCCCCTGGCGGGGAAGCTGACTGGGCTGCGGCGGAAATCGTCTGCGTCAGCAGCATGGACGAAAGCATCGCGCTGAACATAACGGCACGAGGCGGGCCAGCTCTCCACTTCATCTTCATCTACGCCGGCCCACCTTCGTACTCTTGGCTTTGACCGCTGACTTGGTTTTGACGGCTGACTTGGTTTTGACGGCTGACTTGGTTTTAACGGCTGACTTCCGCGATGCAGGCTTTGGTCTGCGGACTGCCGGTCGCTGTGCGCCCGCCGCAGCGCCGCTCTCCAGCTCAACCCGCCTCTTCATCGGCAGGCGCTCCCACACCAGCCGGTAGGATTCTGAGATCATTTCGCGCAGCTCCGCATCGGGCAGCGCGTTCAGCCGTTCCAGGCTGACCCACTGCGCGCGCGCCATGTAGGGTGCAGGAATAATTCCAGGCCGCTCGCATAGCTCGGCGAAGTTCTCAGGAGTGCACTTGAAAGAAATCCGTTGCGGCACCATTTCCATCGCCGCCACCACGAACAGCTTGCCATCCACTTTGAAGCACAGGTCGGCTCCCCACTGCACGATTTCCGTTGTGTGCGGGAATTGCAGGCAGTACTGCCGAATCGCTTCAATATCCATCATCTGCTCCATTGCGCGAATGCTACCAGGCATTCGACAGGATAGTTCCCTCTAACGGCGCCAGTTCAGGATAAGCCGGCTCCGCGGCCCGGGGACGCCGATGATCATTTCCGATGGCGACAATCAGGAGCTATCGCGTGGTAGCAAGAGAAAGCCGACACCCATTCCAGGATGTCGGCCGCTGCGTGCCGAAGTTGGGTCACCGCATGCCGCTGCCTTCGCTTTGCGACCAAACGCTATCATTCGTGCTCGCAAATCTCCGCTTCGTGGATAGCGCTGTTGAGATGCTCGATCGCTTTCTCGCGATGGCCATGAAAATTGCCCTGGGCCTGCTGCAGATGTTCCCTGGCGTTTCGCATGGCTTCTAGCGCCTCGTGTATGCGAGGGCGTCTATACTCTTGGGTCGTGGCCGCCGCCGCGGGGCTGGAAAGAACAGCCATCGGAGCCGCCGGCGCCTTTGGACCAGTTGCCGCCGCCGGAAAGGCCAGGGTTAATAGCAGAGTTGCCGTGATCAACAGAGTCAGGAATACAAGCTTCTTCATGTGCTTCTCCTCGTCCGAATTTCGGCGCCCGTAGCCGACGAATCCATGGCTATTCCCATGTTCGCCCGATGGACGCCCAGAGTAACCGACAGACGTTAGCACATGCCGGAAGCCAGCAGCAACCGGGGGTCAAAGCGGGCATCAAGGTACCACTAAAGGACTGCCCGACTATGTCCGATAGTACCAACAATGCCGCGTAGGCTGCGCAGCAAGGCAGGGATAGTGGGAGCGTGGGGCCCTCGACGAAGGACGTGCTCCCACCATCGCTATCAGTGGAGCGTGGGGCCTCGACGAGGACGCGCTCCCACCATCGCAATCCGTCACGACGGTCACGGTTTGCTAGACAAACGCTGCTCTGATCGCTGCTTTGTACTCGGACCGGGATCCCCGCGTTTGAGACGCCTGCCATGACGGTAACCGGTCACGCCTGCCGTGTGGTAGCTTTTCTTAGCTATGCCACCGATTCCGACTTTATCGCTCGAAGGAAAAGTTGCCCTCGTCACCGGCGGCTCGCGCGGCATCGGTGCGGCGACCGTCCGCCTGTTTGTTCGCGCCGGAGCTAGGGTCGTCTTCAACTACAAAAGCGCCCAATCTGAAGCACAACGTCTGGTCGAGGAATGCGGCGCCGAAGATTGCCACGCCGTGCAGGCCGACCTCACCGGCACCGCAAACGCCGCATCGTTCGTGCGCGCAGCCGTCGAGCGCTTCGGATCGCTCGATGCGCTGGTCGTCAATCACGGTATCTGGCTATCGGAGGAAGTTGACATCGACCAGATGACCGACGGGCAGTGGCGCACCACTTTGGCCATCAACCTCGACAGCACATTCGCGTTAGTGAAACACACGGTGGCGCAGATGAAGCGGCAGGCGCGCGGCGGCCATATCGTGCTCGTCAGCTCCACCGCCGGGCAGCGCGGTGAGGCCGGCCATGTGGACTACGCTGCCACCAAGGGCGCGATCATCAGCATGACCAAGGGGCTCTCGACCGAACTCGCCCCGCATGGCATTTACGTCAATTGCGTGGCGCCGGGATGGGTTGACACGGACATGACCGCCGGGGCGCTCGCTGACCCTGAGCGGCGCCAAAGAATCTTCGCCGCGATTCCGCTGGGCCGGGTGGCCACGCCGGAAGAGATTGCCGCGCCCATCCTGTTCCTCTGCACCCGGCACGCAGGGTTCATAACCGGCGAGGTCTTCAACGTAAACGGGGGTGCGGTCCTGGTGGGATAGTCCACACGGTTGGCCCTCCCCCAATAGCCCACCGTTACTAAAATCAATTTACAAATCAAATTATTTAATTTACATATTGACATTATCAATGCATCTGCATATTATTGTCATGAAACTTAACCCATGGCAATCTCCAGAACAACCTGCCCGGAATGCAATCAGCCCTTCAAAATCACCCGGCTGGCCTGTCCGACCTGCAATCTGACGATGGAAGGCCAGATTGAGCTGTCGCCCCTGGATCAGCTCTCGGCTGACGATCAGGCGTTGGTGATGGCGTTCGTTCGTCATCATGGCTCGATCAAGAAGATGGAGCAGCTTTTCGGGATCAGCTATCCCACGGTGAAAAACCGGCTGAACGCGGTTGCGGCGCAACTGGACAAGGGGATGCAAGCTCCGTCGCCCCGCGAGTATGTGCTGGAGCAGCTTTCGCGCGGAGAAATCAGCGTGGACGAAGCTTTGGAGAAATTGGGCTGAGTTCAGGAGGAACGACGATGTCAGTGGAAACCAGAAAAGTGCTTGAAATGCTCGCCGCCGGAAAGATCACCTCCGACGATGCGGAGCGGCTGCTCGACAAACTGGCGGCGGTGAAGGAGCCCACCGAGAGCGGCGCGCCAGAGCATCAAGAGAGTCCCTCCGGGACCAGCGTGCGCAAATACCTGCGCATCGTGGTGGACAACGGCGAGGGCAAGGACGTCAACATGCGAGTGCCGCTTAGCTTCGTGCGCACCGGCGTGGGACTGATCGGCGTGCTGCCGCCGCGGGTGGCGCAGAAACTGACCGACCAGGGGTTCAATTTGGACGCTCTGGCGGGCTTGCGCGGCGACAAGTTGAATGAAGCGCTCAACGAGCTTTGTATCGATATTGACAGTAACGACGGCAAGCACGTGCGCATCTTCTGCGAGTAGGTCGGCGGCGGTGAGCGGGCTATGGGTCGCTGGGCGATTCGGCGAAGCCCATTTCGGCCAGGTGCGATTCCGGGATGTCCACCATTGCCTCGGTGGTGCGCCCCAGGGCCCGGAGTTCCCCCAGCATGGCCTCCACCTCACTCTCGGGTAGCGCCCAACTGTGGCGCAGAAACTCATCGAGCCCCTGGGCGTCGAAGACCCGCACCCACGAATTTGCGCCGACGTTGATGTTCGCTTGGTATTGCAGTGGATCGGGTTTCAGGCGAAAGATGTGCAAGGTTCCTGGCATGTGCTTTCCGACGAAAACTCAGGCTTCCATGCTCGACGCTTCGGGAAAGCGCAGCTTGGATTTGGATAACGATTTATTGAGCAGGTCCTCGACCTCGGCCTCGGCCCGATTTCTTGACATCGCCAGTTCGCTCACCAGCAGGTAGCGGGCCCGCTCCAGCATTTTCTTTTCCCGGAAGCTGAGCGGTTTGGATTGGGCCAGAACCAGCAGACCTTTGAGGACCACGGCAACATCAAGTAGAGAGCCGGTGCGCATCTTGTCGGAGTTTTCCTTGAAGCGGTATTTCCAATCGGCGTGGTTCTCGCACTTTCCATCGTTGAGGAAGTCCAGAATCTTCTGCACCTCGCCATTGCGCACCACTTTCCGCAACCCGACAGTGCCGACGTTGTGAAAGGGCACCATGACCTTCAAGCTGCTGGCCTTGATCTTGAGCAGGTAGAATTTCTCGACTTGCGCGCCGATGGTGCGGCTGCTGATCTGCTCGATTACGCCCACCCCGTGGTTGGGATAAACGACCTTGTCTCCGATGCTGAAACTTAGGTTATGCATGAGGGCCAGAGCATTACACCCAGACACTGAACCTGGGTTTTATGGGGAAGAACGGCTCTTTCGCTGCTAGGAGTATACCCCCGTTTCTTCGAAGGGGTCAATTGACGGGGTGTTAGGGGAATTGCCGGCCGGCGCGATGTCCCGAAGCAGCCCAGGACGGATCAATCTGTTCACCATTCCCCGTCTTACAGGGCTGCCAGGCCCCCTCCGTTCGCGTGGGGAAATACTCCTCGTCGTATAATGGTGCAATGCTTTCGGGAGGCGTCCAGCCGGCCCGAAGCCATCAACTCCGAAGTATGCCTGAACACATCAAGAAGAAGCTGTCGGAAGAGATTTTGGTTCTCGAGCACGAGCTCAATCACGAGCTGCCCAAAGAGCTGAAGAAGGCGGTAGCCATGGGCGATCTCAGCGAGAACGCCGAGTACCACATGGCCAAGCAGCGGCAGGAGTTTGTCCGCGCCCGTCTGGGTCAACTCAAGCAGCGCATGGCTGACCTTTCGATGATCAATATGGCGAACATTCCCCGCGACCGCGCCGCCATTGGCTCGACCTTGTTGGTCTATGACTCCACCAAAGAGGAAAAGATCGAGTACAAGCTGGTGACCAGCGAAGAATCGGATGTGACCAAGGGACTGATCTCCACCAGTTCCCCGATCGGACGCGCCCTCATGGGGAAAAAAGTAGGCGACGTCAGCGAGGTCGTCACCCCTGCCGGCAAGCGCGAACTAGAGGTGCTGAAACTGACCACCATTCACGATGAAGGATAATGGCGCGCAATGACCTGGACGAGCGCAGTCGGGCGGTCCTGCAAGTGGCTTTTGTACAAGATTGTCCACGGCCTTGCGCTCACCCGAATTTCGCCTAACGCGCTCACCTTCATTGGTTTGCTGATCAACGTGGTGGCCGGCATTCTGTTTGGCTATGCCCACGCCGAGAACCAGCGCCGCATGTTTCTCTACGCCGGACTGGTGATCATTGGGGCAGGCATTTTCGATATGGTGGATGGCCGGGTGGCCCGCGCCACCAACCAGGTCACGCAATTCGGCGGCTTCTTCGATTCCATCATCGATCGCTATAGCGATGTGGCCCTGTTTTTCGGGCTGCTGGTGTATTACGCTCGCGCCAACCGGTTCTTCTACGTAGTGATGGCTGCCTTCGTCATGATCAGCTCGGTGATGGTGAGCTACGCCCGGGCGCGCGCCGAGTCGCTCATTCCCAGCTGCAAGGTCGGCTTCATGGAGCGGCCGGAACGCATCGTGCTGATCATCATCGGAGCCCTGTTCAACTGCATGGGCCCGGTGCTATGGGTGATCGCCGTGCTGAGCACGATTACGGTCATTCACCGCGTCACCCACACCTATCAGGTCCTGAAAGTGATTGAACCTCCGCCCAGCCCCGTGCCGCCGGATCCGCTGAAATTTGAAGAGATGGTGGGATAGCATCACGGCGTGTACTGGCAGGCGGATTCCTCTAACGCTCGAACGTTTCCACCAATTGCTTTAGCCGTGCGCTCATTGCCGGCGTCAGATCTTCCTGGCGGAAGCGCCAGCGCCAGTTTCCCGACGAGGTACCCGGCAGATTCATCCTGCCTTCGCTGCCGACACCCAGCACATCCTGCAACGGAAACAGTACGGTGTCGGCCACCGATGCTAACAGAGTGCGGATCATCACCCAATTGATTTCGTGGCCGTCGGTGTTCAAGTAGCGCCGTGCATACTCCATCTCTTCTGCTACTTCTGCGGAGGTGCGAATACTTCCGGCTCCCGCCGTGCTCGTCCACCAGCCCACGGCGGTATCGTTGTCGTGCGTGCCGGTGTAGGCCACCAGATGGCGCGGGTAGTTGTGGGGCTTGAAGTCCGGAGCTTGCGGATCGCTGCCAAATGCAAACTGCAGAATCGCCATACCCGGAAATCCGAACCGCGTGCGCAGCGCTTCCACTTCCGGCGTGATCACGCCCAGATTCTCCGCGACGACGGGCAGCCTGCCCAGCGCGTTCTCCAGCGCCTCAAATAGCGCGGCGCCGGGTCCTTTGACCCACGCACCGTTAATCGCCGTCATCTCGCCGGCGGGAATTTCGTAGTACGCCTCAAAGCCGCGGAAGTGGTCGAGGCGAATCAGGTCGAGCATTTCCAGGGAACGGTGCAGGCGGGCGATCCACCAGGCATATCCGGTCTCAGCGTGGGCTTCCCAGCGGTAGATGGGGTTGCCCCACAGTTGGCCGGTGGCGCTGAAGTAGTCAGGCGGCACGCCGGAGACGACTTTTGGCCAGCCCGACTCGTCCAGTTCGAACAACTCGCGGTTGGCCCATACGTCCGCGCTATCGAGAGCGACATAGATGGGAAGGTCGCCCATGATGCGAATGCCGGTACGCCCGCAGTGCGCCTTCAGCTCGCGCCACTGCCGCTCGAATTCGAACTGGATAAACTTATGGCATTCAATCTCGTCCCGCAGCTGGTTGCGTGCGCGCTGAATGGCATCCGGCTGATGCAGCGCCAGATCGGCATCCCAGAGCGTCCACGCAACATTATCGTGAGTTTCCTTGAGCGCCATGAACAGGGCAAATTCGTCGAGCCAGCTGGAGTGCCTTTCGCAGAAAGCGGCGAAGGCTTCGCGCTCGGCCGGCGAGCTGCGTTGGAACGACCGGAAAGCATGACGCAGCAAAGGGACCTTCCATGCGATCACGGCGCCGAAATCCACTTGGCCAGCAGGAAACTCCGGGCGCGATTCCAAGTCGCCGGAATCGAGATAACCGCGCACCACCAGCGTGTCGAGGCTGATCAATAGAGGATTGCCGGCGAAGGCTGAGAAACACTGGTAGGGAGAGTCGCCGTATCCGGTCGGCCCCAGCGGCAGGACCTGCCAGATGCGCAGGCCGGCATCGCGCAGAAAATCGGCGAAGCGATGCGCCTCAGGCCCTAGTTCGCCGATGCCGTAAGCCGACGGCAGAGAAGTTGGATGTAACAGGATGCCACTGGATCGTGGAAAGCTCATGCCGTAATGTTAGATCGCAATCCCCTGGCCGGTGTTGGTTGAGAACACCGCGCTCAGCGGAAAAAGCAGGTCCCTCGACTCGCCCGCCGCGGCGGGCTCGTTCGGGATGACAGCCATAGCAAAGTCCACCAGATCAAAACGGAATATCTTCGTCCGTGATCTCCGCGCTGGATGGCGCCGGCGACGGTTCAGGCTCGGGCGTGCGCTGGTCCATGCCGCTGGACTTGCCGGCGCCTTCGCTGCCGGCATCGCGTCCTCCGAGCAGCACCAAATCGTTGATAATGATCTCGGTCTTGTACTTTTTCTGGCCAGTGTCCTTGTCGTCCCAGGAGTTGGTACGCAGGCTGCCTTCGATATAGACCGAGCGACCTTTCTTGAGGTACTCGGCGGCGATCTCAGCCGTGCGCTGGAAAGCGACCAGGTTGTGCCACTCGGTACGGTCCTGCCAGTTTCCGTCCTTGTCCTTGAAACGCTCGTTGGTGGCCAAGGTAAAGTGGGCCACCGCCATGCCGGTCTGGGTGTACTTCACTTCCGGATCTTTTCCGAGATTGCCGATGAGAATGACCTTATTGACGCTCTTAGCCATGAGGACCGCTCCTGTGCTTAAGGAATGGGGGTAATCAAAAGCTAAATATAGCAGAAGGCCGGGTGGAAGCCGCTGCCTTTTACTTTACTTGCTTTTCGTTCTCACTTTTCGCCCGGCACCGTTATTCTTTGCCGCCGGTTCGGCCTGTTTCTTCTTGCGGGCTGCGGCCCGCGCCATTTTCTTCAATTCTTCGGGAGAATACATGCTCCCCCGGCAACTTTTGCTGCCGCAGGAACAGGGTGCTTCGTCGTCGCCATCGTAGAGGCAATAGTCGTAGGTAAGTTCTTCTCCGGCGGCAATGTCGCGAATGGCGGCGATGTAAACCCGTCCCTCTTCCTCGTCGGTTTCGCAGTTGGGATCGCAAGAATGGTTCACAAACATCGCCATCCCGTGGCCGTCGATCACCACCTCGCCGTCGCCAAGGCCGAACAGATACGTGAACGGGCGGCCTTCATAGCGGACGTCGCCTTCGGCTTTGGTGATGCGCTCTCCCGTGTATTCCAGGAGGCGCGTGCGCTTGGGGATATTTTCCAGGGCGAAACATCCGGCAGCGTGAATGTCTGAGGAACGAATGATGAGGCGCGGCAAGAAGAAACGCTCCCGGTGAACTTGGTTGGCAGTATAACCCACTCCAGGTTGCGCAGGAGCGCTTCCTGGCGCGCACCGCCAGCACCCCAATGGCTTCGCTGTCAATACCCTTCGTCACCGAGAACGGTTGCATTTCCCAGTTCACATTCGGCGGAAGATTTCGTATCTTGGAGGAGACGATTCGATTGGGAGGCGCTCTCATGGTGCATGTGCTGGTCCGCCACAAGGTGGCGGATTACAACCGCTGGAAGCAAGCGTTCGATTCTCACCTCAATACCCGCAAACATGCCGGCGAAACCGCGTTCCGCATTTTTCATGCCGTTGACGATCCCCGCGAAGTGGTCCTGTTCTTCGATTGGGAGAGCGTCGAGCAGGCGCGCAAGTTTATGAACTCCGATGACCTGCGTAAGGCGATGCAGCAGGCCGGGGTCGAAGGCCCCCCCGATGTGCAGTACATCGAGGACGTGCGTACCGTCCATCGCAGCGCGGCCGACTAGCGCGCCGACAGTCCGGTTTGCGAAAATTGTTTTCGCAGGGTCTTGACACCGGGCGAAGTTTGGTTTCCAAATTGTCGTCTGGTGGCAGCCGCCGGACACCGCCGCAGGGTTTACATGGCTGGCCTCCGAATGCTTCGAAAGCCGCGAGGCACAAGGGTTCCGCGAGATCTGGCACTCTGTCAAGAAATTTTTCACAGATTTTTTCCAGTAGGCCGCAAGTAATTTTCATCAGCCGTTGACAAACCAGGCGGGAAATTTAGAATACCCGACGACTTCTCCGATTCGATTTACGCCGCCGTGAAAGATTCAGCTCAAATTTCCGACGTTCTGTTGCGGACCGACTTTTCCGGGCTCGAGCTCTACGCCAGTGGAAAAGTTCGCGACCTTTACCAGGTCGGCAGCGAACATCTGCTGTTCGTAGCCACCGACCGCCTCTCGGCCTTCGACTACGTGCTGGCGACCGGCATCCCGCAAAAGGGACAAGTACTGACGCAGCTCTCGCTTTTCTGGTTCGAGTTCCTCAAGCCCATCGTCCCCAATCACCTGGTCACCGCCGATGTGCGCAAATATCCGCCGGAGCTGCAGAAATACGCCGCCCAGTTGCATGGCCGCTCCATGCTGGTGGTGCGGGCCGACATGATCGCCATCGAGTGCGTGGTGCGCGGCTATCTTTCCGGCTCGGGCTGGAAAGAGTACCAGGCCAGCGGCTCGGTCTGCGGCATCAAGCTGCCCGCGGGGTTGCGCGAGTCAGACAAGTTGCCGGAGCCGATTTTCACCCCCGCGGTCAAGGCCAGCAGCGGTCACGACGAAAACATCTCGTTCGATCGCATGGTGACGCTGGCGGGCCGCGAACTCAGCCAACAGTTGCGCGAGTTGAGCGTGAAAATCTACCAGGCGGCTGCCGATTACGCGGAGACGCGCGGCATCATCATCGCCGATACCAAGTTTGAATTCGGCCGTACCGCTGCCGGACTGGTGCTGGCCGATGAAGTGCTCACGCCGGACTCGTCGCGCTTCTGGCCCAAGGACAAGTATCAGCCCGGTGGACCGCAGGACTCGTACGACAAGCAATACGTGCGCGACTATCTGGAAGCTATCAAGTGGAACAAGCAGCCGCCGGCCCCGGCGTTACCTCCGGAGGTGGCGGCCCGAACGAGTGAGAAGTATGTGGAGGCTTACATCCAATTGACCGGGCATCCGCTGCCGGCCTAGGAAAAGCCGAATGATGGGCGTCTCTATTCTCGACTGGGTCATTGTGCTCATCATTGTGTTGTCGGTGTTACAGGCCAGCGCACAGGGGTTCTTTTACGAATTCTTTTCGCTGGCGGGCGTGATCGTCGGATATTTGCTGGCAGCATGGGAGTACCCGCGGGCGGCCGCATGGTTTGCGCCTCACGTGAACTCCCAGTGGGCGGCGGATATCGCTGGGTTCTTTACCATATTCGTTGTCGTCGTGGTGCTGGCGGGAGTGTTGGGACGGATTGCGCGCTGGGCCGTGCACGGCGTCGGACTGCGCTGGTTCGACCGTCTTCTGGGCGCGGCATTTGGGTTTCTGCGCGGCGCGGTGGTCGGCACGGTGGTGGTGCTGGCGCTGGCCGCTTTCGCGCCGCAATGGGGACGGTTGCAGCAGTCTCGGATCGCGCCTTTCCTGCTGGTCAGCGGCCGCGCTTTGATCTGGGCGGCCCCGGCGGAATTGCGGCAGCGCTTTCGCCAAGGCTGGGAGCTGTTACGGACCGTTCCCTAGCACGTATCCGAGCAAGGCGACGGCAGCGATCGTTACCTGTGAAGCTGTGGTCCATTTGCGGCCTTACCGAAGCAAAAGAGAGAGGCGTTGTGAAAGATCAATTGGAAGCTTTGATCCTGCAGATGTACAAAAACGGCATAACCTATTCCGAAGGCGTGTGCGAATTCAAGAAGCGATTCATTCTCACGGTGCTGCAGGAATGCAAGGGTAATCAGTGCAAGGCCGCGCGCCAACTGGGTATGCACCGCAACACCCTCAGCCGTGCCATCGCCGAACTTAAGCTGGATGCCAAAGGCCTGCGTCACGGTACGCGCCGGCCGCCGCGCAGCGCCCATGCGGTCGCGGTGGACAGGAAAGTCGCCCGTTAGACCTAATCTACCCTGCTGGTTGTGCGCTATCCAGAACGGCCAATTCAGGTCCGCTGCTGGAAGCGGGCCTGACTGACGTCCAAGCCGTCTAAAATGTTCCATGGTGTCGTTCCGCCGGGACGCGTGGAAGCCGGTTTTTTCAGCAGGCTGGTTAACCGCCGGGGTAACGCATTTTACCTTTTCCCGATCTTTCAGTAGCCTGTAAGCTTGCTGCCGTTCGTACCGTGTTCGCATCGTTCGCGCGGCCTGTAGAGGAGAGACGAGCCATGCCCTTACCGGAATTCAAGCAACTGGTCGACGAAGCCAAGGCGCAGATCAGCGAAATCGGGCCCGATGAGCTCAGACGCATGCAGCAATCGGGCGAAGACTTCACCCTGCTGGACGTGCGAGAGCGCGACGAACAGGACAAGGGAATCATCCCTGGGGCGGTCAGCCTGCCGCGCGGCATTCTGGAAGTGAACATCGACAAGATCACAGCCGACAAGGACCGCAAGCTGGTTTTGTATTGCGGCGGAGGCGGCCGTTCGGCGCTCGCCGCCCTCAATCTCAAGAAGATGGGCTTTCGCAATGTGTTCTCGCTCGCCGGCGGCTATCGCGACTGGCGTGAGGGTGACACATACTAAAGCTTCGGCACACGGTTTTCCGCTCCGCAATCGAGGTGAACCATGGACCTGCAAGGAAACCGCATTACGTGGCTGGGCCATGCCACATTCCGCATTACAACCAAAGACGGCGTCACTGTGTACGTGGATCCCTGGGTAATGGGCAATCCGGCATGCCCGGAGAGCGAGAAGCAGGTGAGAAAGGCCGACCTACTGATCTGTACCCACGGCCACATGGACCACATCGGCGACGCCGTGCAGATTGCCAAACAGCACAATCCCATCGTGGTCGGGATTTTTGAGCTCTGCACCTGGATGGGGAAGAAAGGCGCCCAGCAGATCGCCCCCATGAACAAGGGCGGGACGCAGACGGTCGCCGGTATTAAGGTCACGATGACGCACGCCGTGCACTCCTGCGGCATTCAGGATGACGATGGCAGCATCGTGTACGGTGGCGAGGCGTGCGGCTATGTTCTCGAGTTGCCGGGCGGAGTGAGGCTCTATCACGCCGGCGACACCGCCGTGTTTGGCGACATGCAGATCATCCACGATCTCTATTCGCCCGAGATCGCGATGCTGCCCATCGGCGATCACTTCACTATGGGCCCCCGCGAGGCGGCCTACGCATGCAAGCTGCTGCAACCCAAAACTGTCATCCCTATGCACTTCGGCACGTTTCCGATGTTGACCGGACGGCCCGATGATCTGAAGAAATTGCTGGGGACGGGCGGCCCGGAGGTGGTCGAAATGAAGCCTGGGCAAACGTTGAGCTGAGGAGTGAATATTATCGATGAAGAGCTTTACCGATGAACGCGTCGAAAACTATCTCTACGCTATGCTTCCCGAGCGCGGGCCCGTCTTGCAGGAGATGGAACGCCAGGCCAAGGCGCGCGACATCCCCATTGTGGGGCCTGCGGTCGGCCGGCTGTTCTATCAGTATGCGCGGCTGATCAACGCCAAGACGGTCTTCGAGTTGGGTTCGGCGATCGGCTATTCCAC
The DNA here is from genome assembly GCA_003135475.1 of Acidobacteriaceae bacterium. GTDB lineage: Bacteria > Acidobacteriota > Terriglobia > Terriglobales > Acidobacteriaceae > Bog-257. The sequence continues at coordinate 4,751 of PLBW01000197.1, read as the reverse complement.
CATCTGGTGGGCCCAGGCGGTCGGTGAGGGTGGCAAGGTCCATTACACCGATGGCAGCCGCAAGAACGCTGACGAAGCGCGTGGCTACTTCGAGCAGGCGGGCGTCGCCGATCGCATCGAGATTCACGTGGGCGATGCGCTCGAAATTCTGTCAGAGCGCAAAGAGCAGTTCGACATCGTATTCAACGACGTGGACAAGCATGACTATCCCCGCGTCTTCAATATGGCGGCGGCGCGCGTGCGCAAAGGCGGGCTCTTCATCGCCGACAATGCCTTGTGGAGCGGCACCGTGGCGTACGCCGCCGGCAATCCCGACTTGGCGAACAGCGCCGAGCCTGACAAGCACTCCCAAGGCGTTGTGAAGTTCAATCAGTTGCTTTACTCGTCGCAGGATTGGTTCACGACGATCGTCCCGCTGCGCGACGGCGTCGCGGTGGCAATGCGGCTTTAGCTTTTTATGCCTGACGCGCCACAGTGCGACATCCTGGCCATTGCCGCCCATCGTGACGACGTCGAACAAACCTGCGGCGGCACGCTGCTCAAGATGGCGGAGCGCGGACACCGCACTGCCATCCTTGACCTCACGCAGGGCGAGATGGGCACTCGCGGCAGCGTTGAAGACCGGGCGCGCGAGGCCGACGAGGCGGCGCGCATCCTGAGAGTCAGTTGGCGGCGAGCGCTCGATATTCCTGACGGCCGGGTCGAGAACACCTTTGTCAACCGGGTCAAGGTCGCCAGCGTCATTCGTGAGCTGCGCCCGCGCGTGCTTATTCTTCCTTATTGGCAGGCGCGGCATCCCGACCACGCCACCGCGTCAGTGCTCGGCTATGAAGCCGCGTTCCTCGCGGGATTGGCGAAACTCGGCCACACCGACGCGACCGCGGACATTCCTCCCGAGAGCTTACAGGCGCTCGCCTCTTTTCCGCCCCATCGCCCTTACAAGATTGTCTATGCCAGCCTCTACGCCGACGTTCGCCCGTCGTTCGTGGTGGACATCTCCGAGCAGTTTGAGGCCCGCTTCGCCGCCCTGATGGCCTACCTCTCGCAGTATCAGGACCAGTCGGCAGGCAGCGGCCTCTTCCCGCTCCAGGCGGAGATCCGGGAACGACTCGCAGCCATGGCCGCTTTCTACGGCCTGCTTGCGGGCGTCCAATACGCCGAGCCTTTCGTGCAGAAAGAGGTCGGGCTGGTGGATGACTTGCTGGCTGTTCCGGTCCAGTCGCTGTAGGCGAGCGAGGCGCCAAATCCAAGACTAAAGCTTGTTTTGTGTCGGGTAGAATGGTATATTGCACGGGTAGAAGGGTATATATAATGGGACTCAACATCAAAAATCTAAACACTTACAAGCTTGTCGAAGAACTGGCAGGCTTGACAGGCGAAAACATGACAGAAGCGGTCACGGAGGCGGTTCGTGAGCGGCTTGATAGGCTGCGGCGCCAAAGGGGTACTGGGCTGGCCAACCGTCTGCTGCAAATCGGGAGGGATTGTGCGCCACGCCTCCAAGAGCCTTTCCGATCCATTGACCACGGGGATCTGCTCTACGACGAGAAGGGGCTGCCGCGATGATTCTCGACACGTCGGCAGTCATCGCAATTCTGCGTGACGAGCCGGAAGCCGAGCGCTTTGCCCAGGCAATTCAGGATGCCGGGCATCGTCGCATCTCTGCCGTCAATTATGTTGAGGCCGCAGCGGTCATCGATGGTAGCCGAGATCCGGTGGCAAGCCGCCGCTTCGATGATTTATTGCGCGAGGCGGGGGTAACGGTCGAGCCGGTCACCCAAGTGCAGGCGAAAATTGCACGCGATGCGTACCGGGATTTCGGCAAAGGCAGTGGACACCCGGCCAGACTGAATTTCGGCGACTGCTTTGCATACGCCTTGGCAAGAGCCATGGGCGAACCATTACTGTTCAAAGGCGGCGACTTTCCCCATACCGACATTGCGAGCGCCCTTGCGTGACGGAGTCGTCGCCCCAGATTTAGACGGCCAGAATGATATCATGATATCATTCTATGAAGTAGAAGCGTACATGGCCCAGTTTGTTGTTCGCAGCATCGAGAATACGGTGAAGCAACGCTTGCAACGCCGCGCCACGCGACATGGCCGCAGCATGGAAGAAGAAGTGCGAGAAATCCTGCGCAGCGCCGTCAACCGGGACGAGGACCCGGCTGGCGGACTGGGCACGGAAATCGCCGCCTTGTTTGCCAAGGACGGCCTGGTTTCAGACATTCCTGAGCTGCGAGGCCACGTCATCAGGCCCCCTACATTTAAGTAATGATCATTCTGGACACGAACGTGCTTTCGGCACTTATGCGCCAAGCGCCCGACGAGCAAGTCGTCGCGTGGCTTGATAAGCAACCTCGGACATCCGTCTGGACAACTTCCATCACTGTTCTCGAAGTCCGCTTCGGGCTGCAGATCATGCCTGCCGGGAAGCGCCGGTCGTTGCTGATTCAGGCGTTCGAGGCGCTTCTGGACAAGATCGGCCAACGAGTTGCGGCTTTTGATGCTGCTGCCGCGCAGCACGCGGCTGACCTGATGGCCTCGCGGCACAAGAAGGGGCGTCCCGGTGACCTGCGCGATACTATGATTGCCGGTATTGCCCTCGCCCACCGGGCCATATTGGCTACGCGCAACACGGTGCACTTTGACGATCTTGCGGTCCCCGTTGTTAATCCGTGGAGTGCGTGAGTAAGTGCTCCGCCCATCTAGAGCCAGAGAGATGCAGATTTGAGCCACTTGCATCAATATAATCATGTGAGCATAATATGGGTATGAGAACGACAGTCACGCTGAATGATGATGTAGCTGCGATCGCTGCACAATATGCGGAAAGCCGCGACCTGTCGCTGAGCAAGGCCATTGCGGAGTTGATCGTGCGAGGCACCCGGCGGTCCGCGCGTATCAAGTACGTGGATGGACTACCGGTTTTCGATCTCCCCAAGTCGAAACACCCGATCACTAGCGAACGAGTGAAGGCGCTGGAGACAGAGGAGCCGTGAGCCCATTCCTGCTGGACGTGAATGTCTTGATCGCGTTGCTTCGCCAGGACCATGTGTCCCACAAAATCGTTAAGCAGTGGTTTCAGCGAAATAGCGCCAGAGATTGGGTCACTTGCCCACTGACGGAGGCGAGTTTCGTAAGAATAGTGTCCAACCCGAAGTTCTCCGACCCTTCTCTCGACATCAGCGAGGCGCTGGAGATGCTTCGCACCGTCAGCAAACTGTCGGGCCACCGTTTCTGGGCGATGGACGTCGGTTTTCTCGACGCAGTGCAGCCGTTCACCGAAAGATTGTTCGGCCACCAGCAAGTGACCGACGCCTATTTGTTGGGGATGGCGGTGAAGAAGAAGGGAAAACTAGTGACCCTGGATCGCGCGATCAAAGCTCTGGCCGGAAGCGAATTCCGCGATCACGTCTTGCTTTTGGAATAACAGCAGTTCAGGGCACGCGGTCCGCCCCTTACTTCTTCCTCTCCACCAAAAACTTCGCGATCTCGCGCAGCGTTGCAGCACGTTCGCCGAATTGGTCCAGCGCAGCCTCAGCGGCGCCGACCAGCCCGTCCGCCTTCTTCAGCGAAGCGTCGATGCCGAACAGCGCGGGATAGGTCGCCTTGTCGTGTGCGGTATCCTTGCCTGCAGTTTTGCCTAACTGCTCCGAAGTCTGAGTTACGTCCAGCACATCGTCCACAATCTGAAACGCCAGCCCGATGTTCCGGCCGAAGTCGCGCAGGCTCTGGAGCTGGGACGCATCCGCTCCCGCATACATGCCGCCGGTGACGACGCTCGCGGTCAGCAGCGCGCCCGTCTTGGAGCGATGGATGTACTCCAGCGTCTTTGCGTCGGGATGAACATGCTCGGCCTCGAGGTCCATGACCTGGCCGCCGATCATGCCGCCGATGGTGCCCGTGGCGTGCGCGATCTCGGCGATGATGGCAACTCGTGCCTCCGCCGGACACTGCAACTTGGCCAGCACTTCGTAGGCATAGGTCTGCAGCGCGTCGCCCGCGAGGATGGCCGTGGCCTCGCCGAATGCCTTGTGGCACGTGGGGCGTCCGCGGCGAAGGTCATCGTTGTCGAGCGCGGGAAGGTCGTCGTGGATGAGCGAGTAGGTGTGCAGCATCTCCAACGCCGCGCCCAACTCGTCGATGCCCCTGGGAATACACCCTGCGATCATCTGCGCGGCTTCCATGCACAGGATCGGCCGCAGGCGTTTGCCTCCGGCAAAGACGCTGTGCCGCATCGCCTGATGAATCGACCCGGGATATTGCGAACCTGGCGGGAGCAGGCGCTCCAGCGTTTTGTCGGTAACGGTTCGGCCTTGTTGCAGCGTGTCCTTGAGCATCAATAGGGCAGTATAACAATCGCAACTATTTCGCCACCCGCTCCGCAATCCACTGGGCGCACTCGCGCGTGCCCAGCGGGCCTCCCACATCCACCGTCATCTTCTGCTGGCGGACCGCATCCAGCACCGCGTTCTCCATCTTCTGCGCTTCAGCGTTCAGGCCCAGGTGCGCCAGCATCATCGCCGCGGTCAGAATTGAGCCCATGGGGTTGGCAATGTTCTTTCCCGCGATCGGAGGAGCCGAGCCATGCACCGGTTCGAACATCGAAGTGCGGCCGGGATGGATGTTTCCGCTGGCGGCCATGCCGAGGCCGCCTTGCAGCGCGGCAGCCAGGTCGGTGAGGATGTCGCCGAACATGTTGTTGGTGACGATCACGTCGAGCGAACGCGGCTCGCGCACCATCTGCAG
>PLBW01000137.1 GCA_003135475.1 Acidobacteriaceae bacterium | reverse complement strand
TCCTGCTTGTAAGGCAGGCGCTCTAACCAACTGAGCTAACCGCCCGTCGTACGCGCCTCTTACGAGGTGGTACTAGAGCGGAATCAACTATTTGAGTTTACATGACGCTTCTGGCATGGTCAAACCCGCCCATGATGAACGCCGGCGAATGTCGGACGGCGTCACATCCGCCCATTTTCTGGAAAATCAAATTTGACTCCAAAAAAACATAAAGGTCGCGGGCATCTTTTTGGGCCTCTCTCGAAACCAAATTGACGGGACTGTTGCCGACTCACAAACGCCCAGAATAGGTGTGTATGAAAGCGATTCTCTTTGTGGACGACCACGAGTTGCTGGCCCGCTTGAGCTGCGAGATCCTCGAGATGCAGGGTTACCGGGCTGTCAGAGCCTATAGCGGGCAAGATGCGCTGGACAAAATAAAACGCCAGAAGTTCGACCTGTTGGTCACCGACTTCCGCATGGAAGGCATGAACGGCCTGGAGTTGGCCAAAAAGGTACACGCCAGCAGTCCCGAAATTCCCGTGATCCTCGTCACCGGCTACGGGCCGATTGACGGCGGCCGCGATGTGAAGGAATGTCTTTCCAAGGACGAGATGTTTCCCGCGCTGCTGGACAAGATCAAGACCTATCTGGGCGACGGCGAGTTGGCGCCGGTTCGAAAGCTGAAAAGCGCATAAGCAAAACCTCGTCAGTTTTCTGCAGCCTTGGCATGCATGCACGAAACAGGCTGCGGAAAAATAGGCGCAGAAGTTCGCGGCTTGCACTTTTCGGTGGCAGCCCCCGCATTTATGCGGGGGAAGGAGCGCTTNNCCCCTGCTGAAGCAGGGGGCTTCCACCAAAAGCCTTCCCGAGACTTTTCCCGCAGACTCTGAAAGGCGCGTTCCCCTCACGAATGGATGCGGAAACTCTGGAACTGCTCTGCCCTATTCCGCCAACTGCAATTCGATCTTCTTCGTGGCCGCATCCAGCTTGGCAATCCGAAAGCTACGAATTTGTCCGGCGTGAATGGCTCCCGGCTTTGCCGCGCCGCCGGCAGCGCCGCCCTTCCAGCGCGCCGTCAGCATGGAACTCAGCGCCGACAAATCCGCCTTCGATTCGGCCCGAGCCTTTTCCTTCGCGGGACTCTGCGCGAGGATTGCGCAAGTGCCAAGGATGCCTTCGCCCAGTTCCACGCGAGCGTGTCCATCCGAAATCTCGATCATGCGTCCCGTGACCATATCGCCTTCCTTGTGCTCGGCGATATATTCATCCAGGCTGGTGGGAACCAGTTGCTTCATCCCCAACCGCAGGAGCCGCCGCTCTTTGTCGATCGCGAGCACTTGGGCCTTAACCACCTGCCCAACCTTCAGCACTTCCTGGGGATGGTTGATGCGCTTCTCGGCGCTGATTTCGCTGACGTGAATCATTCCCTCGACGCCTTCGGAGAGCTGTACAAACGCGCCGAAGTTGGTAAGGCTGGTGACCGGCCCTTCGATGACCGAGCCCACGGCAAACTTCTGTGTCACCTCAGCCCATGGATCTCCCAGGGCTTGCTTCAGTCCCAGCGAAATGCGGCGGTCACTTGGGCTGACAGTCAGAACTACTGCTTCAACGACCTCGCCCGGCTTCACCATGTCGCTGGGCTGTCTTACTTTCTTGGCCCACGACATCTCCGAAAGGTGGATCAAGCCCTCCACCCCGGGCTCCAGTTCTACAAATGCTCCAAAGTCGACGACGCGGGTCACCGCGCCGCGCACGCGCTCGCCTGCCTTATAACTTTCGGCCACCGAATGCCATGGATCGGGCTGAATCTGTTTCAGGCCCAGCGAAATGCGGCGCTTTTCAGGGTCAATCTTCAAAACCCTGACTTCGATTTCCTGCCCCACCGAGAGCACGTCGGCAGGGTTGGAAACACGGCTCCAGGCAATGTCGCCGACGTGCAGCAGGCCGTCGACTCCGCCGATGTCAACGAAGGCTCCGTAATCCGTGAGACTTCGGACTACGCCGTGCACCGTCTCGCCTTCTTTGACCTCCGAATAGCGGCGCTCCTTCCCTCTGCGCTCTTCCTCTTCGGTCACGACGCGGCGGTCCACCACCACATCTTCGTCGGTTACGTCGAGCTTGATAATTCGGCAGCGGATCTCCTGCCCCACCAACTTCTCCATTTCGGCGGCGTCGCGCGCGCCACTGCGTGAGCCTGGCATAAACGCGCGCACTCCTACATCCACGCTCAGTCCGCCTTTGATGACGCCCGTCACCGTGCCCATGATCGTCGTCTTATCGGCGAAGGCCCGCTCCAGCGCCGACCAGTCCCTGGGCAGGGCGGTCTTGAAGCGGGAAAGCTCGTAGTAGCCGTCAGGATCGCGGCCTTTCACCGAGACTACGAGCTTGTCGCCAGGTTTCACTTGTTCGCCGGCGCTCTCGAACGCTGCCAGCGGCAGGATACCTTCGCTCTTGAAACCGATATCGAGGAAAACCGACTCGGCGGACACGGCAATCACCGTGCCTTCGATTTGTCTGCTGCCGTCTTCAGCCTTGCGTGAATGGCTCTGCTCGAACTGGGAAAGAAGCTCACCGAATGACTCGTCGGGTTCGGCCGTAGGCTGGGAATCTGGAATGCTTGGGTTGGACATGAGGGTACAGTTTCATTCTGTCATAATCCCTACTTGGATGCGGGGCTGGTTTCAGGCTGGATACTTTCCTGTGATGTAGCCTTCCAGGTGCCTGATGGTTTCTTCGTGACCGGAGATGATCCATTTCACCAGATCACCGATCGATACTATGCCGATAGCGATGCCCTCCTCGACTACCGGAAGATGCCGGAAATGGCGATTGGTCATGATGGCCATGCACTCCTCTATTGTGTTTTTGCGAGTTACAAAGATCACCGGACTGGTCATGATCTCCCGGACCGGAGTGTCCTTCGACGACCGTCCTTTAAGGATGACCTTGCGGGCATAGTCACGCTCGGAGAGAATCCCGACGAGCTTGCCTTCAAACAACACCAGTAAGGCCCCGACGCCCTCCTTAGCCATCTTCTCAATGGCCTCGTAAACGGACTGCTCGGGGTCCACCGACAAAATTGCCTTGCTGGCTTTTTGCTTTAGCAGCGATTCAACCGCGTCATTGACCTTCATGGAAGCACCTGTCGGGTTTCCATGCTAGCACGCTGGGCTGCGAAAAACATTCCTCGTTCTTGCTCGCTTGATTCGCACCCAACCTTCTTGCTGTTGGGGGGAGGCTTCGGTGTGTATTCAATATGCGCGGTACCGCCAAGCTAACAAATTCGTGGGAGCTGCTCGCCGAACATGACGTCCAGGACGCGCGTGCCGCCGATCTCGGTCTTCATCAGCACCATGCCGGCATGATCGGCAACCACCTCTCCAATCACCGCAGCTTCGCCGCCCAGCGGGTGCTGGCGCATACGCCGGACAATTTCATCCGCTGCCTCAGCGGCAACAATCCCGACCAGTTTGCCCTCATTAGCCACATAAAGCGGATCGAGTCCCAGGATTTCACAGGCGCCTTGGACGGTTTCGCGGACTGGAATATCGCGCTCTTGCAGCAGCATTCCAACCCGCGACTGGCCAGCAATTTCATTCAAGGTGGTAGCTACGCCGCCGCGGGTTGGATCGCGCAAACAGTGGATGGTCGGCCCTCCGTCGTTGCCCGTCACTTCGAGCATTACATTAACTAGGCCGTGTAATGGCGCGCAATCGCTTTGAATGGCGCCTTCGAATTCCAGGTTCTCCCGTTGCGACATGATCGCCATTCCGTGATCGCCGATGAATCCGCTGAGGATGATCTTGTCGCCCGGACGCGCACGATCAGCCGAGATTTCCACCAGCCGGTCGATCACGCCCAGCCCCGTCGTTGTGATGAACACCTGGTCACCCTTGCCGCGATTGACAACCTTGGTATCGCCCGTCACCAGCAGCACCCCGGCTTCGTTCGCCGCGTCGCGCATGGATTCCACCACGCGGCGTAGATCGTCGGCCGCCAGGCCTTCTTCCAGAATGAAAGCCGCGGCCAAATACAGCGGACGGGCCCCGCTCATCGCCAGGTCATTCACCGTGCCGTTGATTGCCAGTCGTCCAATATCTCCGCCGGGAAAGAAAATCGGCGTGACCACAAACGAATCCGTGGTGAATGCCAACCGGGTGCCATTCACCTGGACCACGGCCTGGTCGTCAAGCTTGTCGAGAATTGGGTTGGTGAAGGCCGCACGGAAGACTTTGTCAATCAGCTCAGCCGTCAGCTTGCCGCCGCTGCCGTGGCCCAGCACGATTTGCTTGTGCTCGAAGATCGGCAGTGGACAGGAACCGAATACAGTCATGCCGGGCCACCCAGGGAAATTGCCGTCAGCTTAACGTCATTTTTGTCTCTCTTCAGATGCCTGCCATAGGCGTAATAGGCGGCGCAGGCGCCTTCGGCTGAGACCATGGTCGCACCCAGCGGATGCTGCGGATTGCACTCCGTGCCAAAGGCCGGGCAATCGTGCGGCTTCTTGATGCCGCTCAGGATTTGACCGCTGATGCAAACCTCGGACTCCAGGGTATCGATCTCCTTAACGTCGAACAGTTTTTCCGCATCGTGCTCGCGGAACTCCCAGCGCAACTTGTAACCGCTTTTCGGGATGGTCCCCACCCCTCGCCACTTGCGATCGGCGATTTCAAACACATTGAATACCAATCTCTGCGCCGGCTTGTTCCCTTCCCGGTCCAGGACGCGCGAGTATTCGTTCTCCACTGCGGCGCGCCCGCTCTCCAGCTGCTGGACGGTCATCAGTATTCCCTGCAGAATGTCCAGCGGCTCGAATCCCGTGATGACGATCGGCACCTTGAACTGCGCGCTGAGCGGTTCGTACTCCCGATATCCCATGACTGCGCAGACATGCCCCGGGCCCAGGAACCCCTGCACCCGGTTCAGCGGAGATTGCAGGATCGCGGCGATCGCGGGCGGCACCAGAACATGGGAAACCAGCATGGAGACGTTTTTCACGCCTTCCTGCTGGGCGCGCCAGACCAGCATGGCGTTGGCTGGCGCAGTGGTCTCAAAACCAATGGCGAAGAAGACCACTTTCTTGTCGGGATTTGCCTGCGCAATCTTCAGGCAATCCAGCGGCGAGTAAACCACGCGAACGTCGCCGCCCTGCGACTTGATGGTAAACAGATCGCCGTCCGATCCGGGCACGCGCAACATGTCGCCGAACGAGCAGAAGATCACGTCGGGGCGCCTGGCAATGGCGTGCGCTTTGTCGATCATCTCCAGGGGCGTCACGCAAACCGGGCAGCCGGGGCCATGCACCAACTCGATCTCCTGCGGCAGCAAGTAGTCGATTCCATGCTTCACGATGGAATGCGTCTGCCCGCCGCAAACTTCCATAATCACCCACGGTTTCGTCTGGATTCGGTGAATTTCCTCGACGATCTTGCCGGCCAGCCGTCCATCACGATATTCATCCAGGTACTTCATTGCTTGGGTCTCCCATCGCCGATCTCATCCACGACCGGCGCATTGAGTTCCGTCAGTTGGTCCATTTCTTCGAGCAGTTGGTAGGTGCGCTGCGCCTCTTCCTCATCGAGCCGGCTGATAGCGAAACCCACGTGGACCAGGACATAGTCGCCAACCTGAGTCTCCGGAACATACTCCAGACAGGCCTCGCGCACGATGCCGCCAAACTGGACCTTGGCCATACGCATACCCTGCTGGTCGAAGACCTCGACTATCTTGCCGGGAATCGCCAAACACATGTCAGTTTCCTCTTCGCAACAAGTCGTTCGCGATGACCGCCTGCCCCAAAGAGATTCCTCCATCGTTGGGAGGAACCAAGGCGTGCAGGTAAACCTCGAACCCATCGCGTTGTAATCCTTCCACGGCGCGGCGCAGCAGATACATGTTCTGGAAGGTGCCACCGCTCAGGCAAACGCGCTTCAACTGGTCACGCTTACGGATACTCCGGCAAACTTCCACGATTGCGGCGGCGACGGTGTTATGAAAACACGCGGCGATATAACCAGCCGGCTTCGACCGCGAAAGGTCTTCCACGATGTTTTCGATCAAGGGCCGCATGTCCACCTGCGCCGGCTCGCCATCACTCACCAGGAAAGGATATCGCTGTTGGAGGTTAGCTTGCACAATCATTTCCAGCTCGATCGCCGCTTGCCCCTCAAAGTTGACCTCCTGCCGCAGGTCGATGAGGGAGGCAACGGCATCGAACAAGCGGCCGCAGGAGGAGGTATCAACACTGTTGATACCGCGCAACAGCATGGCGTCCACCAAGCCGACTTGCTTTTCCGGAATGTTCTCCAGAAAGCGGATGCCCGACGGCAGAGGCCTCGCACCGAAGGTGTCGCGCAGATAGCTAAGCGCCATACGCCAAGGCTGCCGCACCGCTGCATCGCCGCCCACCATGGGGACGTAACGCAGATGCGCCCGCCGCTCGAATCCAGCGAAGTCGGCGACCAGGAACTCCCCGCCCCAGATCTTTGCATCGGTGCCATAACCGGTGCCGTCGAAAGCTACGCCGATCACCTTGCCGCTGAGATGGTTTTCCGCCATACAACTGGCAATGTGCGCGTGATGATGCTGCACGCCGACTTTCCGTTCGAGTGGCAATTTCAGAGCGAAACGCGAGCTCATGTAGTTGGGATGCAGGTCGTACGCTACCGCTCGTGGCTCAACCCGGAAGAGTTTCTTCAGGTTGGCCAGCGTTTCCTCGAAGAACACCAGCGTCTCGTAATTCTCCAGATCGCCAATGTGTTGACTCAGGATTGCGTAGTTGCCCTTGGTCAGGCAAAACGTATTCTTCAGCTCGGCGCCGCAGGCCAGAATCTCGCCCAGGGGGACGCCGAGGTCCACGGGATGCGGCACATATCCGCGGGAACGCCGCAGCACACGCTCACCTCCCTCTAACGTACGCACCACCGAATCGTCCGTACGCATGTAAATGTCGCGATTGTGAAATACAAACCAATCGGCTACAGGCTGCAAACGCTCCCACGCCTCTTGATTTGAGGTGACAATGGGCTCCTCGCTAAGGTTGCCGCTGGTCATCACCAACGCTGTAAACTGTGGCGGGTCGTCCGGCGAGTCGCTAAACAACAGGTAGTGGAGCGGCGTGTACGGCAGCATGACGCCAATGGTGTTATTGCCGGGAGCGACGGCGGAAGAGGTCGTCGCGTCCGGGCGGCGGCGCAGCACAACGATGGGCCGTCGCGGACTCAGCAGCGCGGCGCGCTCCGTGTCGGAAACAACGCAGAAACTTTCGATGGCGGCAAGATCGCGCGCCATCAATGCGAACGGCTTGTCGCTGCGGCGTTTGCGGGCGCGCAAAAGCCTTACACTGGCGTCGTTCTGCGCATCACAGGCCAGCAAAAAACCGCCCAGCCCTTTGACCGCTACGATCTTGCCTGCGCGCAGCAACTCGCGCGCCTTTCCGATGATCGTCGCGCACCCAGCAGGGTTGTAGTCCACATCTTCCGGGAAAACCGATCCGGATGCCGCGATCGCCAAAGCTGGGCCGCACACCGGACAGGCATTCGGCTGCGCATGAAAGCGGCGGTTCGTCGGGTCTTCGTATTCCGCCTGACAAAGCTCGCACATGCGAAACGATGACATGGTCGTCATCAGGCGATCGTAAGGAATGTCCTGAACTATGGTGTAGCGCGGTCCGCAATTGGTGCAGTTGGTAAAAGGATATCCAAAGCGGCGGTTCTTGGGATCGCCGAAGTCGCGCCAGCACTCGTCGCAGGTCGCCATGTCGGGTGATACCAGCACAAACTCGCCCGCTTCCGCGTGGCTTTGCCGTATTACGAAGTCCTCGTCGCCAAGCGGATCAAGCTCGGCCACGCTGACTTCTTTGATCAACGCCAGCGGCGGCGGCCTGTGCTGTAATGCGTCCAGGAATTTCTGGATGCCCTCGCCGGCGCCCTCAATCTCGACCGTCACACCTGCCGATGAATTGAAGACGTATCCGGTTAGCCCGAGTTCACGCGCGAGGTTGTAAACGAATGGACGGAACCCGACACCCTGCACGATGCCGCGCACACGTATCTGTTTGCGGATTAGCAACGGACGTGTTGTGGTCGCCAAATAGGTGCTCCCGACCGTCCCGTTTAAGAGACACTACCATGCCGCTGAGGCGCGCTGCTACATGTACATGTTATGCAAGGCAGAGGTGTTAGCCGTCGAAGAGAAAGCTTTGCTCACGGAACGATGACCGCTGCGCCGTCGATGGCATCGTTCTTGATCGCCAGCAGAGCTTCATTGGCCTGATGGAGCGGAAACTTTGTACTCTTGGGATGAAGGTGGATCTCGGTGGCAATCTTGAGGAAGTCGCGGGCATCGGCGCGAGTCATGTTGGTGACACTGCGAAGCTGGCGCTCGCCCCAAAGCAGATGGTCATAGTCGAACTGGGGAATGCAATCGAGATGGATCGCGTTGATGGCGACAACTCCGCCCTTGCGCAAACTGGCCAGGGCAGCTATCACCACGTCTCCGCTGGGCGCGAAGGTGATGGCGCGGTCCAGTTCGACGGGCGGCCTTTCCGTTTCCGTTCCCACCCATGCGGCCCCGAGCGATGTTGCCAGTTGGCGATGCGACGCTCCTCGCGTCGAAACGTAGACATCACAGTTCCAGGCGTGTAGCACCTCGATTGCAAGATGCGCCGACGCTCCGAATCCGAACAGTCCCACCCGCTCCCCGGGTTCCACTCCGGCAACGCGCAAACTGCGAAAACCGATGATGCCGGCACAGAGCAGCGGCGCGGCGTGCAAGTCGTCGAGCGCCGGCGGAAGTGGAAAGACGAAATCGCCCCGCGCCAGCGCATATTCCGCGTAACCACCATTTACCGTGTAGCCGGTGAAGACGGGCGCATCGCAAAGGTTCTCCATGCCTCGCCGGCAATACCAACAGGTGCCGTCGGTGCCGCCAATCCACGAAACTCCGACGCGCGTGCCGGCCGCAAGGTCTGCGGTGGCGCCTTCCACGACGTCGCCCACGATCTGATGTCCGGGAATCAGGTGCTCCCGCCGCGGTGGAAGTTCGCCCTCCACAATATGCAGGTCGGTACGGCAAACACCGCAAGCTCGGACCCGCAACAGGACATGGCCCGGTTCCAGCGCCGGGCGCGGAACTTCCTCTATGCGAAGAGGACGCTTGGAAATGTCCTGGGGTTCGGTAAGGACCGCGGCAATCATGGGAAACTTCGCTCCGTCGAAATTCGTTTACCACCGAGACACAGAGGACATGGAGTTCTAAGTTCGATAACCTTTACTCCATGATTCTCGGTGCCTCCGCGGTTAGTTTTCATTCCTATGGGTGGGCAGCAGGCACATGTAACACTCGGGAGTAACTTGCGATGATTCTAGCTAGCCCATCGCGCTACTGTTGCGGCTGGTTCTGATCGGGTGGAAACTGGCTCCCTAGGCCGCGTTGCCCCGGCGCAGTCTGCTGCGGAGTGCCACCCGGTTGCTGTCCGAATGGACTCTGCTGCTGGCCACTCATCTGCCCGGCTGGAGTTCCCACCTGCGCTCCGCCCAAAGTGAGCGGCTGGTAGGGACCACGCAGCAAAACATTTGGCTGGTCAGACATGGGGTCATAGATGAACTGCCACTCGTTGTATTTCTTCTTCTTGTTGTAAATGCGAATCGTGGGATCCTTGCTCAAGCTGGCGACGCCGACAATTGCGCCACCGCCAAACGTCTGATTGCCGCCCGCGGAGCTTTGCCCGGAAACGTTGCCGCTCGACGAGCCTGGAGGTCCCGTCTGTCCGTTGACACTATTGGCAAACGGACTGATCCCTAGACTGTTGCCTGGCTGCGCGCCATTGCCGGCGAAACCGCCTCCGCTGCCGTCTGAACCCGGGCCGTTCGTATACTGCGGAGACACAACCGGCATGGTCGGCCAGGGGGCACCGCTCCCGTCCGAGCCGGGACCGTTCAGATACTGCGAAGGCACCACCGGCATGGTCGGCCAGGGGGCACCGCTCCCATCCGAGCCGGGACCGTTGGTGAGGGCCGCACCACCCGGCGTCGAACCTGGCGAGCCCAGCGCGCCCGCAGGCGTTCCAGGTGCGTTGGGATTAGCCAGCGCTTGGATATCACCGTAGTGCAGTAGCGTCCACTTGCCGTCTTTGGCAAGCGGGTCCTTGTAGCGCTTGCGCAGGAAACGAATCTGGTTGGTGTTGTCCAGCTGCTCCAGGCTGGTGGGATAGCGGCCAAACTTCTTGTAGAACTTCTTGATGGCGCGCGCGTACTCGGTGCCGCGATGGACCATCTCCTCTTCGCGGTCACGCTTCATTTGCTGCACCAGCCGGGGAGCTTCGATGGTGGCGGCGATAATCATCAGCGCCATCATCAGCAGGATAGCCAGCAGCAGATAGCCGCCCTCACGCTGGCGCCGGTGAGGATCGGTGGCCCGAACTGGAAGATGATGTTGCACGCTTTGGTAATCAAGTCCTGCTTGTATAGACGCGCAAGCGCAAGGTGAAGTTGCTAGAAACGACCTTTGTCGTCCTTTATTCTAAACGACTATTGAGGTGTCATGCTGAGCGAGGGTTCGCCGGGGTTAGCGAACGCGAGTCGAAGCACCCCTCTACCTGAGCCGAGCATCGTGGCGGCTATAGGGGTCCTTCGACTCGTCGATCGCCGCGGCGACCTCCTCGCTCAGGAGGACACCAAGAAAGCACTGCCATCGCACCTCCCCTACTTCATCGGCGGCAGATAAGGGATGTAGCGAGCAAACAACCAGCACAAGAAAAACACGATGGGGACATGCACAATCATTTGCAGCACGCTATAGCCGACCAGGTCGCGCGCCTTTAGCTTCAGAATACCCAGCAGAGGCAGCATCCAGAACGGATTGACGAGGTTGGGCAGAGCTTCCGCCGCATTGTAAATCTGCACCACCCAGCCGAGATGGACATGGTGCAAGTTCGCCGCCTGCAGAATGTAAGGCGCTTCGATGACCCACTTGCTCCCGCCGGAAGGAACGAAGGTCCCCAGGATTGCCGAGTACAGCGCCACCAGCAGCGGATACGTTGCCTGCGTCGTGATTCGCGCAAACAGGCTGGCCAGCCAAGTGGAGATGCCAGTGCCGACGATCATGCCAAAAATGACCGCGTAAAACGGGAACTGAATCAGCACGCCACCGGTCGCCGGAACCGAATCGGCGACGGCCCGGACAAACCGTTTGGGCCGCCAATGCAGAAGCAGTCCGGCGGTAATAAACATCAAGTTGTAGGTGTTCAGGTCCAACGCGGCGAGCGCGCCTTGTGGCGAAGTGCGGAAGAAATCGAACAGATACCAAATGATCAGCGCTGACACGAAGACGGTCAGCAGCGGACTGTACTCCAACCACTCGCCAGGCTTTGTCCTTTTCTCCAAGGGACGATCAGCCGACTCGTATTCGATGCCGAAGTCAGCGGCAGTCTTCGCATTCTCCGGCGACGGCGCGGAGAAGTAGGCCACCGCCACCGAAACCACGATCAGCACGACCGCCATGGCGATGCTTTGCCACAGAAAAAGCGATTGCCGGAGCGGGATGAGGCCGGAAATTGTGAACAGCGCTGGCGGGATGGATCCTTTGGTGGCCATCATCATGGCCGCAGAGGAGGACAGTCCCAGCGCCCACACTGCGCCGAGCCCGAGGTACGCAGCCGCTCCCGCGGCACGATAATCCATGCCCTTCACGCGGCGAGCCAGTTCGCAGGCGAGCAGCCCGCTGAAAATAAGGCTGAGCCCCCACGAGATCAGCGAGGTCAACATGGAGAACAGCGCGATCATCGCGATCGCGCTGCGCCCGCTCTTCGGGATGGCCGCCAAAGCACGGATCAGGCGGTTCACCACAGGCGTGGTGGCGACCACGTATCCGCCGATGATGATCATCACCATCTGCATGGTGAAGGGCACCAGCGTCCAGAAATTCTTGGCGCCTTGAATGGCGAGCTTGCTCGCGGACTCGTGGAGAATCAAGCCGAAGACGAAAACGATTACGATTCCGGCCAGCGCAAAGACCAGTGGATCAGGAAACCAGCGCTCGCTCCAGGTTGCCAGCGCCAACCCAAAGCGCGCTAAACCACTATCTTGTTGAACTGGGTTTGTTTTACGCCCGGATGACACTGACTGGGACGGCATAAATCCTCCTTGCCTGCCAGGTATCAGGCTACTTTCCTGTGGCAGGATTGCGGCGCTCGCCCGACCGCTAGAGAGATTACCACCTGGCGTCCCAGGACCGCTGAGAAAATGAGGAAAGCACATGCCGCTCGCGAGCGGCCTCGACGCCGATGAACCATGCACGCCGGCGCAGTTGAAGCCGAGCGCCCTTCTAACTCGAAAACCTGACCTGACCCAGCCGGTCGGATGCATCGCCGGTAATCCATATCCGTAACGCCGTTCAACAAGGTTACTGTGCTCAAGTACATACACTTTAGTAACTTCCAGTCATTCTGAATTTTGGAGCGATATTCCAAAAATAATACGTTCGGCGCGCCTCCTGATCTATAATTTGGGAAGCTGTTCATAAAATGAGGGTTACTACACAGTCTGTCGGTGCGAGCGTGGCATCTAAGTTGCACACTAATGATGCACCCGTGGGGGTGATCCCACAGGTGCGTCGTACCCATCAGCCACCTGCTCCGATGGCACGAGATCTGCAAACGCGTTTTTTTGCCGTTATCCTGGCGCTGCTGAGCGTGGCGGCGGTCGTGTTCGCGTGGATCAACTTCCAGAAGGAGCGTGAATTTTCTGCCCCCTACGATGGAGTTTGGTGGGTGGAAGACGGTAGCCACCTGCGGGCAGCCCGGGTGGACACTGACGGTCCCGGCCAGAAGGCCGGCATCAAGCTGGGTGACCGTTTGGCAGCGGTTGACGGCCGGGATGTAAGCAACGTCGGCAGCCTGGAACGGCAGCTGTATCGCGCCGGCATCTGGTCCAAAGCTAACTACTCGCTGGTGCGCCAAGGCGTGAATCTGGAAGCACCCCTGATTCTCGCCCCCGCCGACCGCTCCCTGTTTGGCGGATTACGGCTTATTGCCCTGGTGTATCTGGGCATCGGCATGTATGTTCTGCTGCGGCGNNAACGATTTCGACTGGATCATCTACTGGGCCAATGTGGTGGCATTGCTGCTGCAACCGGCCCTGTTCCTGCATTTCTCGCTGACCTTCCCGGAACGCAAAGGCCTGGTGGACCGCCGTCGCTGGCTGATTCCGGCGGTGTATGTCCCGGGCGCGATTTTACTGATCGCGCACATCTGTGCCCTCGCACTGCTGCAACCCAGTGAAGTGCTGCGTTGGAACCTCGACCGGCTACAGATGTCGTACCTCGCCACTTATTTTGTGTTATCGGCGGCGGTGCTGTGGCACAGCTATCGTCATGCCGAGTCGGCCATTCTCCGGCAGCAGATGAAGTGGGTGACGCGCGGAACCATTCTCGCCGTTGCGCCGTTCACTCTGCTCTATGTGGTCCCCTACCTGGCGGGAAGTCCGCCCGCTCTGTGGATGTGGATGAGGATCTCGGTGTTGTCGCTGGTGTTTCTGCCGCTCACCTTCGGCTATGCCATCTTCCGCTACCGCCTGATGGATGTGGACCTCATCTTCAAGCGGGGCATGGCTTACACCATCGCTGCGGGCGCGATCACTGGGGCCTACTTCGCGGCGGTGGGCATTGCATCGGTGCTGTTCCATCGCAGCTTCCCCAGCGTCGGCCCCATCGGACTGATAGCAGCCATCGCCGTGACCGCGTTGCTGTTCGATCCGTTCAAGAACTGGGTGCAGGATTACCTGGACAAATTTTTCTATCGCAAACGCTACGATTACCGGAAAACGCTGACGGAGTTCGGCCGCGATTTGAACTCGGAGACCGACCTTGACAAGATGCTCACCTCGATCGTGGACCGCTTGTCGCGCACTTTGCTGGTGGACCGGCTGGCCATCTTCCTCTCCGATCCGGAGCAGACGGAGCAGTTCTCGCTGGCCAAGTCATACGGCATTTCCAACACCAGCGGGCTCGACTTCGACTTCCTGCACGTCGAACGGCCGGAGTGGAAGTTGGGCCATCTGTTCTTCGACAACACCAACCAGGCAGTTCGCGAGACTCCGAGCGCGCGCGACACCATCCGCCGCCTGGAGCTGAACTATTACATTCCCTGCACGGTCATGAATCGCATGATCGCAGTCCTGGGCCTGGGCAAGACGTCGGAAGGCGATTTCCTCTCCAGCGAAGATGTGCAGTTGCTGGAAACCCTCGCCGGATACATCGGCATCGCGGTGCAGAACGCGCGTCTCTATAAGTCTCTGGAGCAGAAGGCCGGGCAGTATGAGCGCCTGAAGGAGTTCAACGAGAACATTGTCGAATCCATCAGCGTGGGTGTGCTTGCGGTGGACTTGGAAGATCGCATCGAGTCGTGGAATTCGCAGATGGAAGTGATGTACGCCTTGCCGCGCCTGGAAGCGCTGGGACGCCCTCTGGGCGAAGTGCTGGCGCCCATGTTTGTGGAAGAGTATTACCGCGTGCGTCAGACTCCCGGCATTCACAATCTTTATAAGTTCCGCTTGGGCACCACCGCCGGCGACGCCCGGGTGGCCAATATCGCCATCGCGCCACTGGTCACCAAGGACTTCAGCGTTATCGGCCGCTTGATCATCGTGGACGATATTACCGAGCGGATCGAGTTGGAATCGCAACTCTCGCAGGCCGAGAAGCTCTCCTCCATCGGCCTGCTGGCAGCCGGGGTCGCGCATGAAGTCAACACTCCTCTGGCGGTCATCTCCTCCTACGCCCAGATGCTGGCCAAGCAGGTCCACGGTGACGAGAAACAGTCCGGCTTGCTGGACAAAATCACACGCCAGACCTTCCGCGCTTCGGAAATCGTGAACAGCCTGCTGAACTTCTCGCGCACCTCGAGCACCGAATTCAGCAATGTGGACCTGAATCGCGTCATTCAGGACACGCTGACCCTGCTCGATCATCAGTTCAAGACCGCGCGCATCAAAGTGCAACCCGACCTGCAGCCGGAGCTGCCGCCCATCTACGGCAACACCGGAAAGCTCCAGCAGGTCTTTCTCAACCTGTTCCTGAATGCCAAAGACGCGATGCCCGCGGGCGGCACCCTGCTGATCAGCACCTCCAATGGCCATCACGTGGAGGTGAAGGTGTCGGATACGGGCACCGGAATCGCGCAGGAACATATTCATCGCATCTACGATCCCTTCTTCACCACCAAGAACAAGCCGAAGACGGGGCACAGCGGAGGCACAGGATTGGGGCTGTCGGTGACCTACGGCATCATCCAGGAACATGCCGGCAAGATTCGTGTGGCCAGCGCACCCGGTCAAGGCACGACCTTCATCATGGAGTTTCCCATGTTGAGAAAGGTGGTTAATGCCTGAACTGGCCGTCAGTCATATGGCTATGGGACGCGAGGATCTGGTCTCCGCCGGCTCCGTGCTGATCGTCGATGACGAAGCCGTCATCCGCGAGTCGCTGCAGACTCTGCTGGAGTTTGAAGGCTACTCCGTGGAGGTGGCCAACGACGGCCATGAGGGGCTGGCGCGCATTGCACAGCGTCCCTTCGACCTGGTGCTGCTGGATTTCGCGCTGCCCGAGCGCAATGGCATCGAGATCCTGCACGACATCCGGGAACGCGATTCCGATCTGCCCGTTATCATGATTACCGCCTACGGCACGGTGGAGAA
>PLBW01000016.1 GCA_003135475.1 Acidobacteriaceae bacterium | reverse complement strand
ATTCGCGAGTTGCAAGCCGTCGCTAACGGAGGATCAGCCGGAGGCGCGTTCTGATAGCTTCCCCGGTGCCGAACAACCCGAAAGTAAAGTGACGACAAGGGCGTTTATCGGTACCAACCGAGATGCGATCTACCAGACGGAATAGACAGGTTATTTCCTTGTTCGCTACCCGCAAGATCATCGAGGCTGTACATCCTTCCCATCGAGGGTCAGCATCGATCCGAGACTATTAGGAAATAACCTGACCATGCGGCAGAGGCGCGGCCCGCTGATGTGGGATTTCCTACTAAACTTATTCGAATCGTTCGTCTCGAATGCGGTCGTGAGCCAGTTCGGAGCGTCTTCGCAGATCAATTTCCTGTAGAAACCGTGCTCGTTCCTCCATGATGAAAGCCATCAGTTCAGGATCTTTCTGGGCATCTATATCATCGAGCAAACGAACGTTCACTACCATGATCGCCGCCGCTGAGCCACTCCAACTCCTCGGAACGAATTGCGTCACATACTCTTTCAAAATGTGAATCCGGTTCGGAGCGCGGTCTAACAGCGTCGTCGCCAATTCGGTCCATGCCCTCTTACCGCCCTCCGAGGTCTCCCGGAATGGAATGATTGCCGCCGCTAACCGCGGGTAGCGTCTCTTCGCATCACGGTCGCACCACTCCAACAGTATTGCCTGGGGAACGTGTTCGAAGATGTTTCCCTCTAGCTCGTTGAAGCGGGTTCGTATAAGGTATCGGCTGCGAGCTCCTGAAGGCAACAGGAGTCCATCTAGGGTCGCCTCCGCTTGAACTGCTAGCAATGCACCGAAGAGGCGCACATGGTTGTAAAGACCCGTGATGAACTTTGCCGAGGCGGCCGAGAATCCGGCACACAGCTTGCGCGCGATACTCTCTCCTCCGTCGCCATGCAAACACGCTTCCGCCACCTCGGCGAGGTGATAGTCGTCCATGTGGCTGTCCGACTGCCAATCCAAGCGTTCTAGGATCTCTCGACCCGCCCTAATAACATCAGGAGAGAGCTCAACCTTCTCTTTCCCCGCACGCGCGACCAGCAGCCAAACGATCTCCAGGGCTATGGTGAATCCATCCTTCTTTCTCAGAATCTTCGAAGCAATCGTGCGAACCTCCGCCGGAGGAAGCGGAATCGTGCTATGACTGATCGCACGATATCTCTCGACAGGAGCGACACCGACTCGAAGAGATTTCTTCAGTCGTGCCACGCCTTTTCTATCCGCGCCCACGCGCGATTGCAATATCGGGAACCATTCACCAAGCACTGGATCTTCTACGGCGTCATCGAGCAGCTTTTGCACCAGTCGATTGTCACGCTCTCTCAAATGGACAAGGAGACATGCGAGAAGCTCAGCCTGGCGATTCAACACTGGTGTTGCCGCGAAGGCGGAGGAGAATGTGCTCCACACTCGTACCGGATCGTTGCTCGCCTCGACAATTCCCTTCGTAATCATCCCAAAGACCATACCGGATGGGCTAGATACGAGCGCAAGCGCGACTCCTTCTAACGGCTTCTGATCGCGCGCGATTTCTTTGCCGAGCTCATATGCAGATGCCTGCGTCTTTGCGAGCTGCTCGTTGTAGTCACCATCATTTTCAAATTCGTCGTCAACATCCCAATATCCGCTTCCAGCATTTCGTTTCAGAAACGCGTCTGTACGTTCCACCAGCGATTTCGGACGGAGTGATGGTTCCAACGAGAGAATCTTCTGCTCCTCTCCTGAAGCAGATTCCTTCTTCTGCCAGCGCCGAATCGAGCAGAGCGCGAGCCATCCATCCGGCCAGTATTTGCGGCTCGCGATGCTGCGGCAGGCGGTACTGATCTCCTCATAGAGATCCGTGCTGTGCCACAAACTGGACAGCTTCTCGGCCATAGTCTTGCGAACGTCCTCTGCTGCCGCGCCGGCAGTGGCGTCGATTCGAACGCACAAGTCAAGAACAGCTTTGTACCACTCTAGAATCTCCGTGTTCGTGTTGGGCATGTAGCCAAAGTCACGCGATCTTGCACCGAACTCAAAGTTGTGAAACGAAATGAAATGGCTCGTCTGCAGCATTGCGTTCAGGGCTGCACGCCCGATGGCCCTACGGCGATCATCCTGGTGCATTAGCAGCCCTTCCACTGATCGGATGCGTTGCGCAAGTGTGGCATGTGTCCCAGAAAGGTAAAGGGTAAACAGGCCGGAGAACCCATCTTGCACTTGTTCTCGACTCTTTCCCTGTTGGTTGCCAACTATCATTCGGATAAGAATCTCGCCGCACCGATCGAAGTATTTCGCTTCGTAAGCCAGTGACCACAGCAATTCACGAAATGGGGTGCAGGCTGCCGCGGCCTCTTCATCTGTGACCGATTGGATGGAGCGTTCGATAGTTGAAAGCACAAGCTCAGGCTCGACAGGAGCGATGTTCTTGAAGATCGCAACCCGGTCATCGTCGAAGTTCCTGAGGTCACTCAACATGCCGCCTACGCGTAGCCATGACTCCACGCGCTCCCTCACATGCGGACTCTCGTGCAAGTAGCTGAGCCTACGTGAAAACGAAACGAGCAATCGCGGAGATGCACTCTTAACAAAGTTGTCGATCTTGTACGGCGGAATCTCCTCAAACGCCGATTTTGCAAGGCGGTTCGCGAGAGCATGTGGCAGTACGGCCCTCCACATGCTGCGCTGCTGAACCAGGTCGCGTTTCTTCAGCAGCTGAACATCACGGTACATAGAATCGAAGTCGCGGTCGATGATCTGACCTAAGCGACGAAGTTCGGCAGCATCTCCTTCCGATTGATTTTCTACATGGAATGAATAGACCAGTGAGCACACCTGCGCACTCAACAAAAGGTCGTCGTCGGCTCCCTTACGTTGTTCGAATAGTCGCCGAAAAAGTAGATCGTCGTTGAGCCCTGCGATAGAGTCGTTGTTCTTAACCGTTCCGGCAATGACTACGGCGATCCGAGCGTTGCCGTCGGACAATCTTGCAACCCGCTGAGCGTCCACGTGGGACAGGTGTGGAAAACGCTTCTCAAGAAGTTTCTGAATCAATTCTTCCGATGATGGCCTAATTTCGAAAACATCGGTAGCCTCCGGTTGATCGTCGCGGATGTCAAATTCGATTGTCAGGAGACTAAGAGGGCTCGATGACTTCCTACACGTTTCGGATAGGCTGGCGTGAAGATCCGCAGGACAGTTATCGACGACCAAAATGGCGCGCTGACCAATTGCTGCTAACTCCGTAGCCAGCGCCATTGGTGACGGATCGGGTCCGTCACCAAGATTCGTGTAGACGGCTAACGATGGGTCGAGAGCGTCCCCGACTACGTCGCGTTCGAACAGGGCTTGCGCCAGCCGTGTCTTCCCAACCCCGGACAGGCCAACGAAGCGGACAATAGCGCGCGACTGCGCTAATTTGCCGCGAATCTTGGCAAAGCCGTCCGCGACGGTGAGAGAGGATCCCCCGGTGGCATCCGCGGTGCGGAAGCGAGTTGCGTCGTCAATCAGAAATCTCTCGTCCGAGGTTTCGGTGAAGGTCCACGAATCGTAGGGGCGCCAGCCCCTCAACGGCTCGCCAATCTTCTCTCTGACCCAGAGCACCATGCCCGCATGATCTCTTACCCAGGTCGCCAGGCGATTGCGATCAAAAAACTCGAGGTGCAAGGACGGGGCGTGAGGAATATCCTGCACGGCCTCGCGCATCGCCTGTATGCGGTTTGTCAGAGCTACATCAGTTAGAGAGCCCTTTGAACTCACGATGATGTAGGCGCCGCCCTGAGCAGCCATGTCTCGGATCACATCTCGCACGACGCCTTTCGGTCGCATTTCGGCAAGTATGCGAGCTCGCGACATGTCTTCGGCTTTGACTTGATAGCCGGTAGAGAAGCGAGGAATCGGGGGCGCGGCCGAAGTTGAGCTGTCGAGCGTCACCCGAACATCGAGGCCGCCGTCTGCTGCGTCTTGACTTCCTCCCCAAGTCACAGATGTTGACGGCAAGTTGCGCCGTCGTAGTTCGGCTTCACAGAGAAGCGCGACCAGAGCACGAAGATCATCGTCCTTCAGCTTCGCAATTTGATCGCCGGTAATCTCAAACATGGGCTTCGCGTCCTAGATCATTCGGGCCCCACGTGAGATATGGGCCGCAAAAGGACCACTCACATGATACCGGACTATGCGGACGGCCTAAGACCTCCATTGCAGTGTGCAGAGTCGCCCTCCTTCATTCTTCAGCCTTGGAGAGCCAAGTAAGGGAACCGCTGGCATCTGAGAAGGTCATCTTTTCAGACGTAAGCTGGCCTCCCCACGTCACAACGCAAGATTAGTAATGAGAAGTCGGCATACAGGTTGTGATCCCAAAAGCGAAGCGAGCTGCCAATGAATAGCGGTCGCGATGCGCGTTTACCAAGACCGATTCTGGACTGTCACCGACGCGAAGGGAGATTGCCGGAACGGAGTACGGCCAAAACGCAGGAAAGCCATAATCACTTCTTAACAGGCTTCTTAACCGGAGGAAACAGGCCGTACCGTCCATACTTTTCATTCGCGGTGAAATGAATACCTTCGGTGGCATATTCCGCCGGCGGGTCGGTGTTGTCGATCACGAACACCTGCTGCGATCCCGCGAACGTCTCCAGATGCTCATAAAAACGTGGCTTTAGGTCCGAGGAGGATATGTCCTCGTCGTCAGGCATTGGCTCTTTGTAGGCGATCAGAGGCGAGTCGAGGATCACGAAGCCCGGATGCGGCATGCTCCGTGAGCGGCAATATTCGAAAAGCGCTAGAGTGAACGCGGAATAAGTGATAGCGCACAGACCGGCGCCACGGCTTCCTCGCGGTCTGCCGCCAATGACCACGTCCTTTGTCTTCTCGTCGAAGTAAACATCCGTTGCGCCGGGGAAGTGCCATTGCTGCAGGATCTCGCCGACGGTCATCGAGAAATCACGCAGGACGGATTTCGAGATATATTGATCGACCTCCGGCGAGCTTTCCTCTGCGATCGGCTCCGGCTTGACCGGCTTCGTAGGCTCGTCAAGTCTCTGCCGCATGGCCTTTATCCGCTTTTGCAAATTGATGGCCTGAAGAACGGCAGCGCGCTTTTCTATCAGTTTTGTGTACTGCTCGCGGGCTTGCGAAAAATCAGGAGACAGAGCGTTGTCGATCTGCTGCTGATAGCCTTTTAGCTCTACTCTCAATGCACTAGCATCCCGAACCACATTCGCATTCTCTGTCGAGAGAGACTTGACTGTTTCATGAAGTTCGCTCTGCAATAGCTTGATTTTGGCAATCTCAGCAGCGGCAGCCTGGGTGACGGCGTCAACGTTGCCGTCGCATGCGGCATCATGGCGTTGCCCTTCCGCTGGCGCGCCGCATAGGGGGCATTGCATGGGCTCACGGAGCACGAAGAATTGGCCAGATTGCTGGATCGCCGCGAGGCGCTTCAAATCGTTGCTGTACTGCTGATCGAGCAACCGGAAGCGGTCGAGGAGTTCGACGATCTCATTATGGCGCGCGACCATGCGGGAGTAGTTTTCATAGGTCTCACGCCGCTGTCTCGTGGTCGAGCCTATTTTTCCCTCCATCGCGCGGATTGTTGTTTGTAGCGCCTCAATCTCTGCGTCGATGTCGTCTTCTTCTTTTTCCAGACCGTCCGGACTTTCGGTCTGCTTGGACAGCTCATCTTCATAGTCGCTGATCATCTGCGCGACGGTATCAGGATTGAGGGGCCGTCGCTCAGGGATAGGTTTCGGATCGCTGGGAACTTCCGTCTCGGGCGTCACGGATGAATCGTCCAAGCCGGTAAGGAGGAGCCGAAACACCCCGTATTCGCGAGTTACTTCAAGCCATTGACCTGTGAGCATTGGGCTCTTATTGCTGGTGATGTGCGGATATGCAATCACACAAAGATGCGCGAGGGCCCGGAATCCTAGAGACCTGACAGTACCCTTCTCTTTGCTGTACAGGATCTGCTTTCTGTCGAGGCCAATCTGCTGCAGAAGCCAATGCGAAAGGTTGTTGTAATTCTTTGAGGTATGGATCGCCGAAAGCTTCTTGGCGAGCTTAGGATCGGTGGGAACTTCGGCCAGCAATCCGTCATAGAGGCGGAACGCTCCCTTGTTCACGCTGCGTTGGATCGTATAGTCCTTATCGAGTGCTGTCAGTCCGAGAAGGATACTGTCATAGCCATTTCGCTCGGGAATGTCGCGTAGGTCATCGCCGCCGCCCAGCATGAAGTCGATAGCTTCGACGAGAAACGTTTTGCCGGTGTCGCTCGATCCATAAAGGATGTTGAAGCCTGGCTTGAAGGGGAATTCGACGGTCTCCTTCCCGGGACCGAGGAAGCGGATAAAGCGCAGCTGGAGCGGATTGAACGGCATCAGAATAGCCCCGGCTGTTCCGGAATCTGGAATTCACGCGACCATTGGTCATAGACCCTTGTCAGCATGAACCGGATTTCCTGATCGCGCATCTCGTGGAATCGATCGACGACCCATTTTGCACGGTCCTTCAGGTCATCGAGATATTCGGTAGTAAGAGCATCGAGGAATGGCCCAGCATCATCCTCCGCCTGATACATGAAGCCATTCGGTGTTGCGTGACGGCTTACAAGGCCGCGGCTGATCATGAGCATCAGTCCGCGCTCGATCAGTTGGCGGCGTACCAGAAGCTCGCCCGAACGAAGCGGAAGCGCCGGATGGATGCTCGGCGGTCCGTCCACATCTCCAGTGTGGACCATAATGTAGTCGTATTCGAGCAGTCGCTGCAGGTCGAGCTGCGTCGGATATGACTCGGCTAGGAGAATGAGAGCGCGCATCCCTGTCTCGATCGGGCTATTGAAGGTCTGAACCGTCGCGGTTGCGTCAGGCATTCTTCACCCAAATAAATCGATCATCGTTGGCCAAATGGTGGCAGATGCCATGCTTGTCCTGCGTCTGCACGCGGATGCACAGCGCATTGCAATTCGGCGTTATATTGCCAGCCTGCTGCAGCGTGTAGGCCATGCGGTTGTAACCGTTGGCGTAGTCCATTTCATATGTGTTGACGACGCTGTGGTAGATCTCCTCGCGGATCTCATCGAACGCGCCGGGATCCACGCTGTCACGGGGAAAATTCCGAAGCGACTCTGCATAGTAAAACACTTCGCGCGCCCGGTTGAAATGCTTCTCCAATTCGGGATGCGCGGCGAGCTGATCGGGGCTATTGAGCTGCTTTGCCAGCTTTTCCGAGTACACCTCGAAAAGCTGCTCGACGTAGCGGCTCTCCTTCTTTTGTATCGCGTCGGGTGGCGTTTCTACTGGCGGCCGTTCCGGAAACGTTGCGGTGCCGAACCACCGCGCATGGAACATTGTTTTGGCGTGACCGGTTGCCAGCTCGACGACGGTTTTGTGGTTGAAAATCGCGAAGTTGAATTTACTCAGGTAATCGAGGAGCGCGCCTTCGATCGGAATCTTCGCAGTTTCGGTGATGCCTTCTTTGCAATAGCCGTCCCAATTTTTGATCAGTTCTTCGCGCACCCTCGCGGGATCGGCCAGCAGCCGCTTGAGCTTGAGCCCCACACCTTTCGACGCAGCGAAGTAGTAGTTTGCGGGCGGCGGGAACTCGCCCTTGAAGCTGTAATAGATGATCTTCCCGAGCTCCACCCACACATCCTTCGGTGCGAGCTGGAGTGCGTAGCGCTTGCATTGATAGTTGTCCCACGGTCCGGCAAACTTCTTGTCGGTGGTGAAGGCGACGATGTCGCGCCCCATGTCGCCGGCGCCGGACCAGCGCTCAACCTCTTTGTAGGACTTTAGCGAGGAGGCCCATTCTTCGGTGAATTCCTCCCATTGCGCCGGCTCCAGCAATTCGATCAGTTTGGGAATGGGGAAGTTCATTCCCGAGCCAACCTGCGTTGGCCTCTCCGCGCCGCTGCCCGGATTTAGCTTTCGTAGTTTCCCAGCAGGTTTCTCTGCGTCCACAGGTCATCAAGCACCGGCACGGAATGGGATGCCGTAGTCCGTTCTCAAACAGACACGCGTGGTACTGTTTGCATGATAAATGGTGCTGAGGGGTAGCATATCAGAGGAGAGGAGGCCGGTAACGGCCTGTTTCTCGTCGGTAATTGCCTAATCGCTAGCGCACTTCGCTTGACCGGATCGGTATCGAGAAGTCGGCATACGGGTTGTGATCCCGAAAACGAACCGAGCTGCCAACGATAGCGGTTGCGATGCGCGTTTATCATGACCTATCTCGTTTGTGTGGCAAAATTGTTTGAAATTCGCCCCGGTGTGCCTCGATCCATGCGGGGAGGAACCCTAACACGAGCGCGTTCTGTTTGAGAAGTTCGCCGTGAATGCGCGGCGCACGCCACAAAGAATTCGCCCGAGCCATGGTCTGNNNNTCAGAACGCCTTAATCGCGGGCGCTTGCTGTGCCGCTTGTAGACAGCTAACTGTTGGCGGAGGGCGAGGTTCTCCAGGACGAGGGCTTGATGGCGTCTGGTGAACAGCCAAGTCAACCGAAACCAGCCGAGTAGGAATGCGGACATGTCGGCTGATTGTTCCCTCTAGGTTGTTGAAAAGTCAACATCGTTCTGGCGATNNCGATCTGATTTTGGCGAACGACACCCGGTTCCGGGCCGCATCGATCGTGTGCCCATCGTCCTGCCGTCCCCGATCCTTTATCATGTTTACCAATAAGCATCCGGTGGAACGGAGGTAGGCTGTGACGTGCACCGAGTTAGTGAATATTCTTACACCCGCTCTGTCCCCGTGTATAAATTTTTCGGGAGTATGCAAAGACGATGCGACCTGGGATCCCAAGGCTGGGCACATCCCACGTGGTTTTGGAGGCGCGAACAACCGAGCTTGTGCCGTCAAGCTAATTCTCGTGACCGCCGAACCCGGGTCGCCAAGTGATGGCGAAAGTTACTCCGAGGGAGACCCGGAGGTAATGCTGCGTCAGCACATCGAGTTTTTTGAGAGAATTTTCCGCGAGGACGGGCTACGTCGTGGCGGACGACACGCTCCCTTTCACTCCGGGCTAAGAACCATACTGGATTTGTGCTGGCCCGAACCCGAAATGGGTCTTGAGGAAAAACTCTCTTTGACGTGGTTTACAAATGCTGTGAAGTGCCCCGCAGCTACATCCGGAGGGAAAATCCCAAGAGGGATAGAAGAGACCTGCGTATCTTCTTATGTTAAGCGGGAAATTGAGGCGCTTCCCAACGCGTATGTACTAGCTCTTGGTGAAAAGGCCCGTAAACGTCTGCGTGCAGCGGACGTTCGTGTGGATGGGCACGCGCAACATCCCAGTGCGCGACGGAATACAAATCCTCAGGCAAGCTGGGAAGAGGCGGCAAAGCAGTTCCGGGACTGGGTTTCTCACCGTCCTTGATCGCGCCATGATGCCCGGCAAGAGCGAAACACAAGGTCCCTCCACTCCGGATGCGGATTGTTCTCCGCATCCTCCGGCAACCGCCGATCATATCCCGTTTGGCATTTGATTCCGTACTTTGCTGCCAAGAAAGCTCGAAGCCTTGCTGGCGCGGCTTGTGCCACTTCCTGCCACGTCGAGATTCTTAGTTTGGTCCGCAGCTCAATCGGTTTCACGCACTTCATTACAGCGTACCAAGCATCGGCCAGGTCCGGCCTTCGGGCGTCAATCAGAACACAGAAAGAACATTGCAGAGCGTAAGCCGCGAGCACGTTTCTTAGAAGCTGATAGGAGAGGTAATGGTCGCCCGCCTGGGGTAGTTGCTGCCGATCGAGCACATCGGAGAAATCACGATATGCCTGGAGAACCTTTTTCTGGGCACTCTGAAAGTTGCTCTCGGTGAGTTTTGCCTCAACCAACAGGTTTCCCAGTCGCAGATCAACCTCCGTGCGATCAAACTTGCCGTTTGCGAGGGGCACGCGGGCTCTGTATCCAAAACACGGCGACTCGCCCGGTTCAGCACCCAGCAGTGCTGAAACCCTACCATCCCGTGACACTCCGGGATAGCAGAATACATTCATCAGCAGGGCATCCGAGCTTGCACAGGAATCAAGCTCCATCCAGCGTCCCTGCTCCCGATTAGGCAAGGACCGTCGGGCTTGCGTGTGCACCTTCGCCAAGCGTCTGTTCCACGCCGGATTTGCCAGTATCGCCTTATAGCTCCCCTGCAGGAAGTTCCCATGTCGCGAGTCGTGTTCATAGGGTGCAAAGCACGGGATCGAGGCTTCGCCGTAACTGAGACAATGCGGCAGTGCTTCAGCTTGGGCGTACTTACAGGCACGCTCGGCGAGATCACGACGAAGGGCGGCAGCAAAATTTATACGGACCTCTCTCAATCGGACCGATCCGACGACGACGCCCCGGACGGCGAAGACAGAAGGTGAATAGTTCCCTGTTCAGCTCGTGCTGAATGGGCCGTGTCCTTTCAGTTCTCGTAACACCATTGTGGCCAACTGCACCGACTCGTAGATCGCGTGCTTGACCTTAGGGCTCGGTTTGATCTCTTCCCCGCGCAGGCGGATCGCGGCAATGATGCAGGCGGCGATCAATATCGCTCCCCGTTCCTTATCTTCCGGCATGCACGGTATCGTAGGCGAACAAATAGCGAAATGTCAACCGGGTTTTGGCGTCGAATACAGTCCTGCACGGCAGGTCCGGTTCCAGCCGGCCGCGGGTAGAGTGGCACCACCAACGAAGACTTCATCAAAGTCGTTGGCTGGAGCGCGCGCCGTGCGTTCCAGGAGCGCGGCTGACGGTCGGCCCTAAGATGCTAATATAACGAGCCATGAACATAGTCCTGGTTCATGGAATTCTTGGTTTTCGCAAGCGCTTCGGCATCGAGTATTTTGGTGGCGTGGCGGAACATTTCCGGACAAAGGGGCTCGCCGTCCTTGTGCCTGAGCTTGACCCTGTGGACTGCTTCGTAGCCTTGA
>PLBW01000224.1 GCA_003135475.1 Acidobacteriaceae bacterium | reverse complement strand
TGCTGATCACCGATTGTGAAATCCTGATTCCGGCCGCCACGGAGAACGTCATCAACTCGGGCAATGCCCACAAGGTGAAGGCGAAGATCCTGGTCGAAGGCGCCAACGGGCCCACGACGGCTGCCGCCGACGACGTACTTAGCGATAAGCATGTCTTCGTGATGCCCGACATTCTGGCCAATGCCGGTGGCGTCACGGCGTCGTATTTCGAGTGGGTGCAGGACCGCCAGGGCTACTTCTGGAAAGAGTCGGTGGTCAACTCGCAGTTGGAAGACATCATGGTTTCGTCGTTCGAGGATGTGGTCCGCTATGCCGAAGCCCACCAAGTAAACAACCGCATTGCGGCGTACATGCTGGCCATCGATCGTGTGGCCTATACGATCAAGCAGCGCGGGATTTACGCGTAAGAGCGGGACCCACTTCCAACGCAATCAAGAGATACGACGATGCGGATGGTGCCGGAGTGGGAAAGAGGTATTGGCCGTCCTGAGTGTCAATTGATTCAATCTCGTTATCCTTGGTCCAATGGATAGTCTTAATGCTGCCTTTGTCCACTTTCTGTTCCTACTGAATCCGCTCTCGGGTTTGCGGGTCAATCGAGACCCAACCGGCTTGGCTCTTGTGCTCCTGCTGCACCACGTCCGAATTCGCCAACTGCTCAAATTTGTTGTGGCGTGCCCGTTGCTCCATGACGGATTGCAATTCCAGGTATGAACGGAGATGAATTATTTAATCATTTAACTGCGCCTTCCTTTTTCAGGTGAGCGAAGCGCTGCTGCTGTGCTTTGCACAGGTATTAGCAAGGATGTCTCCGATCAGATCCTCCAGTCCATGCTAGTGGCGGAGAGAGCGAACAGCTAAGAACTGGTGTTATCACCTATTGGGTCGCTTCGGGTGTCGTCTTCACAACCGGGCACTCTCCTGGAACCAGTCGCAAGCTATTGAGATTCAATGCCAGCCGTCGCCTATCTCCATTTGTAGGTACGACACTATGCACAGGTGGCAATTTGTCCGGCAGGATAAGGGCGACGCTGTCGGCGCCACGCAGGGCGGCGAACTGGACTCTATATTCAGTGAGATCTGTCGCAGCAACCTGCACTGTTTGCGTCTCGTCTCCTATCCGAACCGCAACTCTGCGACCTACCATCCACGGAACAGCACGAACAGCGAAGTCCAGGCAGAGCGGTCCATTGAGCGTCTGGGTGAATCGAAGGCTGGCAATGTTTCCCAGGTCTTCGTCGGTCCAGCGTCCCCAATCATCTCGAAACGAGAGGCCGCAAGTGTACTGCACCCACACAGGTAGACCCTGGCGGCTGAGGACTATTCCCTGTTCGGGTGTACCAGGGTAGTGGACAGGATTGGCGTCGCAGGCTCGATCAATGTAGAACGCTTTGTAAGCTGGCGTGACGTGAGGATGCAGCACTGCAAAAAGGGTTACGACGTAAATCGACATCAATAGCGCGATAGTGAGATACCGTATAAAGTTTTTCATCACATCAGTTAACGAAATTATGACCGGTAAACCACTCTAGAATCATGAACGACGCCATCCCCGACACAAAAGCGGTATAGATCAACCACGCGCCCGTACGCCGTTTCAGAGCGCAATAAATGGCATATAGAAATGGAGGTTGCCACCAGATATTGCGCGCTATCGCAGTATATCCTCCAGAAATTGTTAGAAGCACGCAGATGGCAAGAAATACGCCAAGCTCTGCTTTCCTCAGCTTGAATAAATAGGCACTTGCAAGCAACCCCAAAATCGTCATGATGCCCCAGACTCGCGGCCAGTGGTGCATGGTAAGCGCAAACCAAATTGCATGGAATGGATTTCCCGGTGACTTTCCCCATGCTGCATGCCCGTGGACCTGTGCAAGCGCATCACCTGTGTGATGGTATAAATACAGCATGTATATCGCCGTCCCAAGAGGGCAGAGTAGGAGACCGATGATTCTATTCAAGTCCAGTCTGCGCCAATCTATTCGCCAATTCTGGTCTTCAAGCCAAACTATCATGTAAGAAATGGGGAACACAAAGCCAAGTACACGCGTACCCGAAGCAAGGGCTCCCATGGTCCCTGAAGCAATCCATCGTCGTTGGCGTGCCAAGTAGAAGGCCAGGGCTAAAAGACAAAAATAGAGGGGCTCAGAGTATCCTGCATGCGCATATATTACATACGGATTAAATGCCACCAGCGACCCTGCTCTAAATAGGTCCGCTGTACTGTCGACTTGATCTGACATCATCAATAAGAAGCCATAAACCGCTAATAACAGTGCCAACTTACTTGCAAGGACAAGGCTCATGGGTGGAGGAAGCTTAAGCCAGTGCCAAAAGGGATATGCAGTGAGTGGAAAGAGCGGGTGAAATGGCCAATTGGTTGACCCAATGACGTCTCGCGTCGGCGTTTTGTCATATCCAGACTCCATCACTGTGCTGAACCAGCCACAATCCCATTGGCAGAGGCTGGCCATACCCCTGTAAGACGCATTACCTTCCCATGTTGCGATCCTCGCGACTCCTGTAACAAAGACATTGCTGGCAATCCATAATGTAATTGCCACCCAAATTCTCGGATGCTGCTGAAAGATTCGGCCCATTCGGTCGCTTGCAGTTATCATCCTTGTGGATGTTACCTGAAATTTCCTTTTTGACCTCGAAAACGGCACCATAGTACACCCGTCTCGCCCTTCGCGACACCGTGAAAACGATTTGCCATCAGGAGCACTCCCGACGATCTGCCATCCACACGTCTCAACCACCGAAGTTCCCCAGCGGCTAAGCCATCCCTACGCGGCGCTTTTCATCCGGCTGCGCTGATAGAAGAACGACACCGCCAGCAGTATTGCGCCCAAGACGATGAACGCGGCGATGCGGTATCCGCGCTCCAACGTGCTGATGTCAACCAAAAACACCTTGAGCACCGTCATCGCCAGCAGAATGATGGCTTGCCAGCGCAGGAACGCCGAGCCTTTCCAGAAGCCAACCAGCATCAGGCCGCTGCCGTAGAGCATCCACACCGCGGAATAGGCGAAGTCGCGGACCGTCATGATGCTATGCCGTTCCTGGAACGAGTAAGCCGCCGCCAGTTGAGACTGGAAGTAACCCATCACCTCGAAGTGCAGGGCCAGCAGCGCCAGGACATTGACGCCGATGATTGCGACTGCGGCCCACTGCCGATTTTCCGCGCCTCCCTCGTTAGTGACGAAATAAGCCAACAAAGCCAGCGCGCCGATCGCCAGCAGGTAGAGACCAAATCGCGGGTTGATCAGCAGCGGCTCTTGGCTGAAAGAGTCCACCATAATCAAGCGGAAGATACCGAGCAGAAATGCACCGGTGCCGAGAATGCGCAGTAACATACGCCCGCTGCGATGCGCTGCCCAGAAGAGCGCTCCGCCTTCGACGATCCAACCCAGCGTATTCCAGTAGCTCTCCAGCTTGAGCGGAATGGCAATCGTGAGAAAGCCGACACCCAGCGCAAGATATAACGGCCCGAACAGCGGATGGGCGCTTCCTTCACGCCTTTGCAGCGCGCGGTTCAGGACGAAGAACAAGGCTGCAACCGCAACCGTGAGCCAAGCCAGTTCCGCGCGGTAGTGCTGGTCCAGCATCGAGTAGCTGGCCGCGAAGTAGCAACTGGCGTTGAGCAGCGCCAGCGCCACCATGACGTTTGGGTGCCGCTCCAAGCCGGACTTGCGTCCCAGGAATGGCACTGCTGCATACAGCAGGAAGAAGAAGCTGGCGAAGGCCAACGTCGTGGTGAGCTGTTCCTCGGTGTAGTAACTGGACGCCCACGCGGCAAAGAGCAAAGCCGTGCCGACAGAGCTGGCCAACAGCAGCCGTTGCCAGCCGCGCACCGCGACCACCCACACGATGCCAAGGTCAAGCAGCGCCACGTAAGAAAGCAGCGCGACCTCGTGATTTTGATTGGTGGAGACCAGCACTGGAGTTAGAAATCCTCCGACCAGCGCGAAGGCGGCCAGCAGCTCGGAATTCTGGGTCAGCGACATGGCCACTGAGCTTGCGGTGACCAAGATCATGGCGAAGAATGCCACCGGCGCGGATACCAGGTGATAGAACTGGAAAGCGGCCCACAACGACAAGTACAGCGCGCCTATGCCAATGGCCTTTAGGGAGTACGCGAAAGCCAGGAAGGCGCGCGCGCGAAAGCGTTCGCTCCACAAGATCAGTCCGACACCTGCTACCAACCCGATGGCAACGCGCGTCCCCGGTCCGATCCAATCGTTTTCGATGGCGAGCTTCAGGAAGTAGGACAGGCCAACCAGCACGGCGACGATGCCGATGCGGTTCAGCCATTGGCCGCCGATGCGGGTCTCCAGCGAAACTTCGGTTTTCGGTGAGGGCACCGGAACCGGAGGAATCCGCTGCGGCTCGCGGAACTGAGGCGGGACCACCGCTTCGCGAGAGTCACTCAGCGTGGGCGACGCCACGACACGCGGCAGTTCGGGCTGCGCAGATTCCAAACGCGCAGGCGGACTCTTTTCTGCGCTACTCTCGACAACAATGCCGGTCCGCAGCAACTGCTCCAGGCGATAGACCCGGCGCGTGAGCTCCGCCATCTGCTGTATCAATTGTTGGAGTTCTTCGGATTGCCTGGAATCCGTCACGTTGTGGCACCAATAGCTGGGCCTACAATACGCGAAAGTCAAAACCGGGGCAAAGCATAGATCGATTGGCGCTGTAGCTGCGGCCCTCCTCGATCGCTGTGTTCGTGCCTAAGTAAGCGCTCGCCTTAGATTCCCGGTTTGGCACTAGCATCCGATTCATAGGATCACGACTCGAAGATTCTTTCTTGCGCCGATTGCTTGATTTGAGGCGTTTTTGCTTGACCGATTGCGCCACTTTCCCTATGCTACGGGCGTCGAGCAGAGCCACGGCTCGGCAGTAAATACACTCGAACAGAGTAAGTATGCGCTTGCTCTCGCCTGTTTCGTTCGCTGGGGAGCGGCAAACTCCCCGGGTCTCGAGTGGGATGAAAATGTTCGCGAAGGCGCTTCTTGCCGTACCTCGCCGGACTTTAGAAAAACACCTCATCTAACTGAGGATGGCAGAGCCTTGCCCATTATGTAAGTTCAAGATGCGATCCTCGGCCTGGCCTACTGCTGAGATCGAATCTCGTCAGGCAAATTCTCCTCGTAGGAACAGCATCGCCATCGAAACCAAGCTCAACTAGTTCCCCCAATTGAAAGCCACCCATCGTACGTTTCAATACACAGCTAGAGGATAAGAAGATTGTGAAAAAAACAGCGGGAAGAAGTGTCACCGAAGTGCGTATCATCGAGGCCGCTGTTCAGCTCTTCTCCCGTCAGGGGTACAAGGGTACCAGCACGCGGGAGATTGCCCACCTGGCCGAGGTGAATGAAGCCACCCTTTTCCGCTGTTTCGTTCGCAAAGCCGACCTCTTCTGGGTGGCGGCCGAATCGCGGCTGAACCGCTTGAAGTTGGGACGAGAGCTGCAGCAGGGCCTGGCGACTGACTTGGATCCAGCCATCGTTGTTCCCATGCTGGTGACCTTCGTGGTGGAGAATATGTCACAGCATCCGGAACTGATGCGGCTTCTGTATGTCGCCGGCTTTGAACTGCCAGGCGGAGCGGACCGGATGTTCCGTGAGCATCTGGGCCCGATCTTCGATGCGGTGAATGCCTACTTCGGCAGGTGTGCGGCCCGCGGCGTAATTTGCGATCTGGAACCCACGATCGCCACGCTCGGACTGGCGGGCGCGGTCAGCGCTCACCAAAACCTCCACCACCTCTTTACCGGGCGCGACTTACCGTGGGATGCTCGCGATGCGGCTCCAGCCTATGCTCAATTCTGGCTGAACGCGCTTCGTCAGCCGGCTCCCGCGCGCCAGGTTGCCAATAGTAGCGACTAGATCGCCGAAAAATTTGACTGCTCCGAGCAGAGATTCCTCGGGGCCGCTGGTTTGCATCGTCAAGTACCACTTTGTGCCGGACCCAACTTGGGTCTTGGGGAGATTGAGATTGAAAGTTCTTCCGAAAGAGAATGCCGATTTGCGAAACTACTGGAAGCTTCTTGCCGCGATGATGCCGCTGGTGCTGTTCGCAACTGTGATGGCGCCTTCGCCGGGCGCCATCGCGCAGGACCGACCAAACTCACCCGTGAGTCAGACTTCCCCGTCAACTCAGATGCCAGTGGAAGGACAACCACCGCCCAGTATCGTGCTGGATGACACCAAGACTCCGCCAACAGCGAATCCGCCCAATGAGGTGGCGCCTAAGGCGATACCGTCCGCGCCCAGGAATCTCCCAAAAGTTGTCGAACTCACCGACTTTCAGCAGATGGTGCTTTCTTCTCTCGGCGAGTCGCTGCCCATTTATGGGTTGAGCCTGTTTGAGAACGTGCCCAGCACATTCGCTCCGGTGGATCGCGTCCCGGTCACGGCGGATTACGTTATCGGCCCCGGCGACGAGCTGTTGATTCGGGCCTGGGGNNAAGGTTGGAAACCTGAATGTTGCCGGCCTGAAGTACGCCCAGGTCGAGGAGTTTCTCAAGTCGCATATCGGGCGCATCTACCAAAATTTCGATCTGAACGTGAGTATGGGCGAGCTGCGGTCGATTGACGTCTTCGTGGTAGGTCAAGCACGGCGTCCAGGTCGTTATACGGTCAGTTCCTTGAGCACGCTGGCGAATGCAATCTTTGCTTCAGGCGGTCCATCGCCGACGGGTTCGATGCGCCACATTCAGCTAAAGCGTGGTTCTACCATCGTCACCGATTTTGACCTCTACGATTTACTGCTCAACGGCGACAAGAGCAAAGATGTCATTCTGTTGCCAGAAGATGTGATTTACGTGGCTCCTGTCGGACCGCAAATTGCCATGGGTGGACAGGTCAATGTCCCCGCAATCTATGAGCTCAAGGGAGCGACCGACATGGCGGAAGCTCTTCGTCTTGCAGGCGGGCTGTCCACTACCGCATCGGGCGGCAAAGTCTTTGTGGAACACATCGAGAAGCGCCGGATGCATAGCGTGGAACAAATAAGTTTGGACACCGCCGGCCTGGCGCATCCCATCAAAGATGGCGATGTAGTGAATGTGACCCTGATTTCTCCGCGCTTTGAAAATACCGTAACCTTGCGCGGCAACGTCGCCCAACCCGGCCGCTATCCTTGGCATGAAGGTATGAGAATCAGCGACTTGATTCCCAACCGCGAGTTTCTCATTACCACGGAATACTGGAAGCAGCAAAGTGCGGTAGCCCTGCAGGCGCAGGAAAGCAAAGGCCGGGTCAGCAGTACCACGAACGAGGTCAGACGCAATGCCCCCGAGATCAACTGGGATTACGCGGTTGTGCAGCGCATGAGCCCGCAAGACCTTTCGACTCAGCTGTTGCCCTTTAACCTGGGCAAGGCCATCCTGAACCATGACGACACCAGTAATATCGCGCTCCAGCCGGGCGACATCGTCACTGTTTTCTCGCAGGCCGATCTGCGCGTCCCCGAGAACAAGCAGACCAAGCTGGCAAGACTGGATGGCGAGTTTGAAGCTGCCGGGATCTACCGCGCACAGCCAGGCCAGAGGCTTCGCGATCTGGTGCTGCAAGCGGGAGGACTTACCCCTTCGGCTTATCTTTATGGCGCCGTGTTTACGCGTGAGTCGGCGCGCGTCGAGCAACAAGGACGGCTGGATATGATGATTGCACAGACGGAGCGGCAGGTCGCCCGGCAGACGGCACAGATGGCACAGAACGCAAGGAATTCTGATGAGGTGACTGCTGCCAGGGCCGTGCTGGAGGCGCAACGCGCCAGTCTCGATAAGCTTCGCCAACTGCGGGCCGACGGCCGCATCGTTTTGAACCTTCACCCCAATGATCAGACCGTGGATGCAATTCCGGACGTCACGATAGAGGACGGCGATCAGTTCTTTGTTCCCAGCCGTCCCATCGTGGTGAATGTCGTCGGCGATGTTTACAACCAGGGGTCTTTCATCCAACAACCCGGCAAGACCGTTTCGACGTATTTGCGGAGTGCCGGAGGTCCCACTCGGGACGCCGATAAGGGCAGGATCTTCGTGGTTCGCGCCAACGGAGCGGTGGTCAGCAAAGATGCCGCTTCGCACTTCTGGTCGGGAGGGTTCGAGAGCATGGTACTGATGCCAGGCGATAGTATCGTGGTTCCCGAGCAGACCAATAAAGGCAGTCTCCTGCGCGGGGTCAAGGATTGGTCGCAGATTTTGGGGAACTTTGGATTAGCGGCCGCTGCCATCAATGTTTTAAAGTAGCCTATGCTCGACAGGAATTGATTTCATGCTGCAAACTCCCAAGCCGTCTGAGCCTCAGGCCCGCGGCAGTACACCGGTGGAGAATGGCATCGTCGTGCCACTGCTGGACGCTGAAATCCAAGGCCCCGATAAACCGGACATCATCGAGGTTGTGCTGGTGCTCGCCCGCAAGAAGAAGCCAATTCTGCTGTTCACCGCCGGGGTGGCGATCGTGGCGACGACCATCGTGCTGTTCCTGCCCAAGACGTACACGGCAACCAGCACGATTCTGCCGCCTCAGCAAAAGCAATCGGCGCTGAACTCGATGCTTGGGCAGATCGGAGCCATCGCTGGGCTGAGCGGAGGCGACCTGGGCTTGAGGAATCCGGATGACGTTTTTGTAGCCATGCTAACCAGCCGGACTATCGAAGACAATCTCGTCAATCGTTTCGACCTACGAAAGGTTTACCGGGTGAAGCGATACCAGGATGCGCAGAAGAAGCTGGAACAGAACAGTGAAGTCATCGCTACGAAAGACGGGCTGATTTCCATTTCCGTTACCGACCATGATCCAAAGCGCGCTGCCGAAATCGCCAACGCTTATGTTCAGGAGCTTTATAACGTGAATCAGAACCTGGCCATAACGGAAGCCAGCCAGCGGCGGCTCTTTTACGAGCAACAAATCAAGGCGGAACAGCAAGAATTGTCTTCTGCGGAGCTCGCGCTTAGACAGGTGCAGGAGAAGAGCGGACTGCTCCAGCCAGAGGCCCAGGGCAGGACGATTATCGCCAGCATCGCTGACCTGCGGGCGCAGGTAGCAACCCACGAAGTGCAGCTCCAGACCATGCGCTCCTACGCAACGCCGAACAACCCCGACCTGAAGCGTGCCGAAACCGAATTGGCTGGGATGCGAGGCCAGTTGGCCAAACTGGAGCACAGCAACGCTGCCGCCGGAAACGGCAACATCGCGATCCCGGCACGCCAGATGCCGGAAGCCGAATTGGAATACCTCCGCCGGTCACGCGAAGTGAAGTACCACGAGGCGTTCTACGATTTCCTGGGCAAGCAGTTGGAGGCTGCCCGCATTGACGAGGGACAGAATGCAATCCTGGTCCAAGTGGTTGACACCGCAGTGCCGCCGGAAAGAAAGTCGGGGCCCAAACGCCTGCTCCTCGTCCTGGTTCCCACGCTGGCCGCGTTCGTGGTGACCTGCCTGGCGGTGTTGTTGATGGAAGCGCTCCGCCGCAAGTACCAGGACCCGAATGAGGTTGCACGCCTGGCCATGCTGCGGGAGTCCTTGAAGTTGTCTTGACAGGACAGAAGGACACCAATCCATGCTCAAGAGCGCCATCAACCGTGTTCTGAGGCGTGCGGGCTATGAGGTGCGCCGGATTCGGCACTCCCAACGAGCGTACCCTTTCGTCACGCAGGTTACGCTCGCTGGCGCGGAATTTTCGTTTTGGATCAAAGATGCGATAGCCGAGCAGTGGTACATTCCGGATGCACACCGAAACCTGGTCGAGGACCAACTCTTGGCGGAACTAATCGCGCCCGGTGATCGAGTTCTCGACGTCGGCTGTCACCAGGGTTTCTACTTGGCATTTCTCTCGAAGCTGGTCGGTCCGAATGGCTTCGTGCTGGGTGTGGACATAAATCCAGAGAACGTGATGATTGCCCAAGCCCAACTCGTTCTGAATGGTCTTACTGGACATTGTGAGGTTCTCCATCGCGCAGCATCGGCTTCGGCCGAGGGTGAACTTCGGTACTCCGATTCTTTCACCAACTCCACGGTGGTTCTTTCGTGGGAGAAAGGGGGAGGAACGGCTCAACGCACCACGGTTGACCACCTGTGCTCCGTCTATGGAGACTTCGATGCTGTCATGATCGACGTCGAGGGATTTGAAGAGGACGTTCTGAAAGGCGCCAGAGGATTGCTGGAGCGGGTAAGGCCGAAGCTCGCTGTTGAAATCCATTCCGATCTCTTGCCAAGGTATGGCTCGACCTTGGAATCGGTCGCATTGGCGGGGCGGTTCTGGGATTATGCAGGGAGAATGGTACTTCGCTCAGTTGATCGCAACAAGAGTCTGTCTTTCCAACTGGGTGCAATTCCGAGAGAAGGCGTTGCGAATGTTTTTCTCACACGCCTCTCCTGAAAGGTAGCTGCCACAGTTGTTTGTAGATTGGAAGTTCTGGCCCAGGTGATGAATGCCTTGACACAACCGTTTCCGGCATTGGGGCGCGCACCGATGGCAGTGCCGGCTGCCGCCTTCGAGGTGTTGGGATACCTGGCCGTGGTTGCTGTCGCGACCGTGTGCTTCCTTGCTGGATGGCTGCCGGTGAATGGTGCGGTCGTCCTTACGGTCATTCTGCTGGCCACGCTCATCGTTTTGTCGTGGATTCACCTGGGTCAGGGCCGCCATCCCGCCTTGCTGCTCCTCTGCTCGCTGATGCTTTTCCAGGGAGGAAGGCTGATCGGCTACTGTCTAGGCGGAGAGCCTGATCCGATGCGGGTGGTGGCCATGACCCCGGCGCCATTTGATGTCTCGCGCCACGACAGTGGACTGGTGCTGCTGGCTTTGTCACTATCGGCGATCTGCATCTATGCGCCATGCCGATGGCTTTACCGGCCGGTGGCGCCTCCCTGCGGCGTCGAAGTGAGAAAGTACCTTCCGTACTTGTACATTCTGTTTGTCGCTACTTTGCCGGTCCAACTCTTCAAGAACTATCGCTATTACGAATACGTGCAACAACATGGTGGCTATGCTTTCATCTATCTCAATCATGCTGCTATAGCTTCGAGCGTGCCGTTTTGGGTGCGGGCGATTCCGTTGATCTCGCTCCCCGTTTTTGTGGCGATATTTGTATTTGAACGACGCAGGTTCCGCCTGTATCTTGCCACGGCTCTCTACTTTGCGACCGCCTCGTTGATCTTGCTACTTGGGTCGAGGAGTGGGCCGTTCCTGTTGGTGGCGGCTCTATGGTGGGTAGCGAGAGTCAATTCGCTGCGCAAAACACGGATTGTTTTTCTGGCAACTGCCGTCATGGCGCTTCTCATGGTGGCCAACGTAATCCAAGTGATGCGCCAGGATGAGCCGGGTGCGAACTACAAGTTCTCTGTGGCGCGCCTGATTATCTCGCAGGGCGCGTCGCTGAGCGTCACCGAAGTGGCTTTCAAGTATCGTGATCTGTTCAGCCCGTATTCTGGCTCCTATTTGCTGACCGGGCTGCAAGACGCGTTTGTCGCGCCCGATGCCTCCAACTACCATCGCGGCAGAAGCCTGGCGATTGATGTTTCTGTGTTCTTGAGCGCCGCGAATTATGAGTACGGCTACGGGACAGCAGGCGCGTATATTCCAGAAGCGTACGTGGGCGGGGGCATGGTCGCAGTGGTCCTGGTGTCGATAGCGCTAGGTCTGGGCCTCCACGCGTTTTACAGGTTCAGCGGTAACGCGCTGCTGCTCTTCGTGTTTGCGATGTCGCTTCCCGACATAATATCCCTGCCGAAAGCAGGACTGTTCGACTGGGTATCCGTATTCTTGAGGAACTGCGTTTCCTTCGTGTTGCTCTGGTTCGGCTGGAAAGTCTACTCGCTACTTCTCTCCATCCGGCAGACTCCGCCGGCGGATAGCGTTCCTGGAATCGTTACGGCATAGGTGCAAGGGATGGTCTCCCTGGTTCTGAACAATGTAGCCCTGTCGAAGTCGGTCGCGGGCCCTTTGGGGAGGCGGACAACCATCCCGTGATGTCACTCATTGTAGCCACGGTAAATCGGGTTTCGGAACTGGATCGGTTACTAACAAGCCTCGATTCCCAAACATACCGGGATTTTGAAGTCATCATCATTGATCAAAACCCCGATGAGCGCATAACGCCGGTGCTGCGAAGGCATTGCGGTCTTAAGATCCGCCATCTTCTTTCTGAGCGCGGTGCCGGCCGGGCACGAAACGCTGGACTCCGAGTTGCTACTGGCGAGGTTATCTGCTTTCCGGATGACGACTGCTGGTATCCCACATCACTTCTTGAGTCCGTGAGCGGGTGGCTGGAGCGGAATCCCGACTTCGATGCGGTTTTTGGCACAATGCGAAGCGCCGATAATCAGCCGGTGGGACTT
The DNA here is from genome assembly GCA_003135475.1 of Acidobacteriaceae bacterium. Taxonomy (GTDB): domain Bacteria; phylum Acidobacteriota; class Terriglobia; order Terriglobales; family Acidobacteriaceae; genus Bog-257. Next base: position 31,692 of record PLBW01000224.1, on the reverse strand, counting down.
CGGTGGCCTCCCGGGCCTTTTCTTATCACCAAGACCAATTTGTGGGTCTCCACCATCTTTGTAACCGCCTTTTTGAGACGCGCCGTGACAGACTGTGTGGGCTACTTCCGAGAGGACATCGGCGTGGGTGCCAACTCTCCATACCAATCAGGCGAGGAATCTGACTACTTTCTAAGAGCGCTCGCCATGGGCTTCAGAATGTGGTACGAGCCCGTTCTTACGGTGCACCACCCAAGTCTTCATTCCCTCGAGCGCTTGCGGAAGATGACCTACCCCTACGCGTTAGGTTCCGGATATGTATTGCGCCTCCATGGCTACTCCTGGCGAGAATTTGGGGCCCATTTGGTTCGATCGATCGGGGGAGCTGTCTTCAGCCTCTGCAAGGGCAATATCAGTATGGCCGAAGTCTATTTGATCCGTGCGGCCGGTCAACTTCGTGGTTACTGCCTCGGCCCGAGGGACCTTGCGCGCATAGCTCAATCGCGAACGAATTGATGTTCCTTCACAGATGACAAGTTCGACCCGCAAGTTAGTCCGCAGTATTGCCCACTTGGCGCCCGGCGAGGCACTGAGCAGGCTCTGTTATGTGGCGGTCGTGGTGTTCCTGGCGCACATGTACGGTGTGGTTGTCCTGGGCGTATATGCGCTGGCAGCAACCATCTCGCAGTATCTGCAGCCCCTAATTGACTTTGGGCTGCGCCACGTCGGGGCGCGCTTGGTGGCCCAGCGTCCCCGGTCGGCGCGCGAAATCATGCACCGGGTCCAGCGTCGCCGGATGATTATGGCAGTCGCCGTTCTGCCCTTCATCTTGGGCTACGTTGTGTCCGTCAGATTGCCGGCGGAGATGAAGGCCTTTCTCTTTGTCTTTTCCTTGTCCAGCGCGCTCTACGCGATCTCGCTGGACTGGGTAGCGTGGGGCAAGGGTCATTTTCATTTGGTCGGATTCGCCAAGGCGCTGGTACCTTTCAACATCCTGGCCTTTGTAGTTCTGGGGTGGACAAGATCCGGGCCGATTCTCTGGTGGGCGGTTGCAGGCAATGCTGTTGGCTACCTGGTGCAAGCCGCGATCTCCCGGCTTTGGTGGAGGAAGCAACAGCCTTCCGAGCCCGATGAGGAGGATGGGCAGGTGATCGCCGATTCCGTGGCTTGGAGGCGCACCAGCATCATGGGGGTGGCCTGGATGGGGAACCTGGCCTTCAATTCCATCGACATGCTGATGCTGGGAATCATGTCCAACCCGCAGCAGGTTGGACTCTACAGCGCTGCATACCGTGTCTTGAACCAGGTGCTGGTCACCTATTACCTGCTCACACAATCGCTTTATCCCGAATTGAGCCAGCAAAATTCCGGGCAGCGCAGACGGATGATGCGGGTGAGGATTCTGCTGGTTCTGCTGGGCGCGGGAGCCGTCATCGCCGCCACTGTCTCGGCCTTGCGCCGGCCGGTGCTAGGCATTTTGTTTGGAAATCAGTTCCTCGTGGCCAGTCCGCTGCTGTTGCTGCTAGCGTGGGCCATACCACTCGATTTTCTGACCTCTTATATGAGCAATGCCTACATCGCTTGGGGCATGGAGAAGAAGATCCTCCTCTGCACCCTCGTCGCTGCCGGGAGCAACGTGGTCCTGAACCTGATCTGGATTCCGGCATACGGCGCTACTGCGGCGGCGGTGAATACGCTGATCTCGTACGTAATCTTTCTGGCCAGCCTGGCCTTGGCGGGGCGATTCGCGAAAGAGCTGTCTGGCGTGCCACAACCGCAAGCGGAACTGGTCGTAGTGGATTGTGACGCGCGTTTCCAGGTTTGCGAAGCGCAGGCGGAAGCCCCCTAGACCGAGAGATGGATAAATACACCGAAAGTTTTTATCCCGAGAGCTACTTCGGTGGTTTTACTCAGGCCGACGGGACGGTTGCATTCTACTCCAGAGTCAACGCGCTGATCGAGCCATCGTTCGTGCTGGTGGACTTCGGATGTGGCCGGGGCCAGCACGCCGAAGATGAAGCGAGCGTGCGGCGCCGCCTGCAATGCTTCAAGGGAAGAGTCGCGAAGGTCATTGGTCTGGATGTGGACAGGGCAGGACAGACCAACCCAACCATCGATGAATTTCGCAAGCTGGCGCCCGACCAGGAGTGGCCGATCGAAGACAAGTCCGCCAATCTTGTCCTCTGCGATTCGGTACTGGAGCATCTGGCTGCGCCCGAGTTTTTTTTCGAGCAGGCGCGCAGGGTGTTGGTTCCGGGGGGTTATCTTTGCATTCGCACCACGAACGTTCTGAGTTACGTCGGGATCGGTTCGAGGCTGGCGCCGAACCGCTTGCATTCGGCGCTGCTATCGCGCCTCCAAGGGTCAAGGAAAGAGGAAGACGTCTTCCCCACTCTTTACCGATGCAACGCGATCCGGTCGATCCGCCGCCAGATGAGCGCGCATGGCTTCCGGGCAGCCGTGTACGGCCACACTTCCGAACCAAGCTATCTCAGGTTTTCCAAACTCGCGTACACATTGGGGGTCCTGCATCAGCGGTTCGCGCCGGGTGCCTGGGGACTTGCCATCTTCGCCTTCGGTCAATTGGCCGCCTGAGGCTGCGAGCGTTTCATCTAACCACACCCGGCGAGGCAGATACCGGCCCAGGCATGCGTGTTCTTTACGATCACCAGGTTTTCTCGCTACAAAATGCAGGGGGCGCATCCCGGTACTATTACGAACTGTTGCGATATCTGGTTGAATTGCCCGATGTGCATGCGGAACTGCTCCTGGGGATCAGCAGCTCGGTATATCCGCTGCGGAACTTAGCGTCTAAGAGAGTGACCGTAACGTCTCTCGCCGGCTCGCTCCCCCCCGGGATTCGGCGATTCCTGGTGAATGAAGCGTTCGGCAACGCCGTCGCGCCGTTCCGCGGAAAGATGGATGTGTACCATCCAACCTTGTACCGATGTATGCCGCTGGTGCGAGCGCGGCGGATCGTAGTGACTCACCACGACTGCGTGCATGAACGCTTTCCGGAGTTGTTTCCGGACGTGGGGAAGGTGCTGCGGGCCAAGAAGCGCCTCTTTGCACAAGCCGATGCGATTATTTGTGTGTCGGAATCGAGCCGTAAGGATCTGCTGAAGTTCTACCCGATAGACGCCGCCAAGACCCGCGTAATTTATCATGGAATGACGCCGCTTCCGCGCGACCCAGGCGCGGCCGGCAAGCTACGCCGGCAAGCACGACGCGAGTATCTGCTTTATGTGGGTTCCCGCGCTGCTTACAAGAATTTTGAGGGGCTGCTGCAGGCGTTTCGCGAATCCGGGCTGCAGGATTCTCTGGACTTGCTCGTGTTTGGAGGAGGTCCGCTGACCACTGCGGAAACAGCGGTGATCGCGGGCCTGGGCCTGAGCAATTGCGTGTCGAGCATCCGGGAAGCTTCCGATGAATTGTTGCGGGAGGCCTATGCCGGGGCGAAGCTCTTCATATATCCATCGCTCTGTGAAGGATTCGGATTTCCTCCCCTGGAGGCTATGGCGGCTGGTTGTCCGGTATTGGCAAGCAACACTTCCGCCATCCCGGAAGTTTGCCTGGATGCGCCATTCTACTTCGATCCCTTGGACCGGAGCTCCTTGGTTCGCGGCTTGCTGCGCGCGGTTAATGACGAAGAGGCACGGCGAAAGGCGGTTGCCAGGGGTAGCCAGGTAATCGCGCGTTATAGCTGGACCAAATGTGGACAAGAAACGCTCGCGCTTTACCGCGAGTGCCAATAGGCGGCGCAGGGGACTATGTCCTTACGGCAGCTTCTATACAGCGACCTGGCTCGTCAGCACGAACTGGCGGGGTGGCCCGATCGGCGGCCCAATTTTTTGCGCTTTCTCGCCCGCCTGCTGCACTACCGCTTTCTGCCCATTGTCCTGTATCGTGTGAGCAGGTCGGCCCTGCTCACCGGAATTCCCCTGCTCCCAAGTTTGTTGGCCTATTTGAATCTGGTGCTCTTTGGTTTGGAAATTACACCGCGCTGCCAGGTTGGCCCCGGGGTGTTCTTTGCCCACACCTCAGGGACTGTGATTGGGGCCACACGGATGGGCAGCAATGTGACGGTTTTTGGGGGCGTCACCTTGGGCGCCAAAGAGCTGGACATGGGGTTTGATCCGACGCTGCGGCCCGAAGTGGGCAACAATGTTGTGCTGGGCGCGGGCAGCAAAATATTGGGGCCGGTCCGAATTGCCGATAATGTAACGGTGGGAGCTAATGCTGTCGTGCTGCACTCGGTCGAGGCCAACACCACGGTAGTCGGCATCCCGGCGCGCAAGATTGAGGTCGCTAAGGTGACCCACGGATGAAATCGGGAAAAGTCCTCATCACGGGTGGTCTTGGGTTTATCGGCCGGCACGTCGCCGAGCTGCTCATCGGGCGGGGCCGGCAGGTGCTGTTGTTCGACAACCTCAGCCCGCAGACCCACGGGCCGCTGCCCCAGATCCCGGCGCGCGGGCTGGTCGGACATCCCCAGGTCGAAATCTATCGTGGTGACGTGCGGCGGCCGTCCGACTGGGAGAAGGCCCTGCCGGGGGTTCGCTACGTCGTCCACCTGGCGGCGGAGACCGGGACGGCGCAATCCATGTACGAGATTTCGCGCTACGCGGAGACGAATGTCGGCGGGGTGGCCGCGCTGCTCGACTACCTCGCGAACCGCAAACACAACATAGCCAGAGTTGTTCTCGGCTCTTCTCGGTCGGTATATGGCGAGGGCGCCTACCGTTGCGCGCAATGCGGACAGGTCTATCCTCCGGTGCGCTGCGAAGAAAGGCTCAGCTCGGGTCAATGGGAACCTGTATGCCCCGGCTGTGGCGGCGCGATTGAGGCCACTGCTACCCCAGAGGACGCAACCCTTGCCCCGGCCTCCATTTATGCGGCGACCAAGTTGGCGCAAGAGAACCTGGTGCGCATCGCGACCCGGGCGCTGGGAATTCCCGCGGTGATTCTCCGGATGCAGAACGTTTACGGGGAAGGGCAGTCGCTGAAGAACCCTTACACCGGCATTCTCTCCATCTTCTCCAATCAGCTACGGCTGGGCAGGACGCTGAATCTTTACGAGGATGGGCAGGAAAGCAGAGATTTCGTGCACGTATCGGATGTGGCGCGTATCGTAGCTTTAGCTCTAAGTTCTGGGACAGCGGATGGATGCACCCTGAATGTCGGCTCCGGCTGTGCGAGTACCATCGGAGAGGTCGCTCTTCTTCTGGGCGAGCGCTTTGCCAGCAAAACGCGCCCCGTCATTTCCGGCCAGTACCGGCTGGGGGACGTTCGCCATGCGCTGGCAGACCTCACTGCCATCCAAGGGCGGCTCGGGTTTGAGCCCCTGATATCGCTGGAGGAAGGTCTGGATCGCTTTGTGGCGTGGGTGAAAACGCAACCCGTAGAACCCGAGCAGCTCGACCGGGTGACGCAGGAACTGATGGAGCGTGGTCTTATGCCCGAGAGTGCCCCGCGTGTTGGACGAGGTGTGGCCTCCGATTATGGCCGTCTATCGCTATCGGACCCACAACGTTCCATCCGCAACGAAAAACAGGATGACTGAACCGATGCTGGACCTAACGATCATTATCCCGAGCTATAACACCCGTGATTTGCTGCGCAACTGCATTCAGTCCATTTACCAGCATACGAGCGGCATCACCTTCGAAATCATCTGCCTGGACGACAACTCTCCCGATCACAGTGCTGACATGGTGGCAGAAAGTTTTCCCGACGTAATTCTCGTGAGGAATAAAGTTAACGAGTTTTACGCCAAGAACAACAACCTGGGGATGCGCATGTCGCGCGCGCGCTACGCCTGCCTGTTAAATAGCGATACCAAGCTCCTCGGAAACGCATTTGAGGCGCTGGTCCGCTTCATGGATGAACATCCTGAAGCTGCCACTTGCGGTCCCAAGTTGCTGAATCCTGACGGCAGCATCCAACACTGCATTCGCCGCTTCGCGGGTGTGAGCACCTTCGTTCTCCAGTCCCTAAATTGGCACAAGATGTTCCCCAACAGCCGCCTTACAGACCGCTATTACACGACCCAGTTCGACTACTCGAAGGCGCAACAGGTGGAGAGCGTCGGCACCACCGCTTACATGGTCCGTCGCGCTACTTGGGAGGAGGCGGGAATGCTGGATGAGCGTTTCCGCTGGTTCATGGCTGACCTCGCTTACAACTACATGCTGACCAAGAAGGGCTACAAGATTTTTTATACCCCTTGCGCTGAGATCGTTCACTATGGCAGCCAGACCGTTAACCAGAAAGCGCTCACTGCCCTTCGCGAGCAGTGCAAGAGTTTTATCGAGTTCAACGAGGCCTACGATTACTTTGGCAAGAGCCGATTTACGAAAGCGCTGGTGCGTTTCGGAGTTTGGGCCCGTTACTGCACCAAAGTGTTGGGATACTACTTGAGCTCCGATAAGCGGGTCATCAAAGGGCCTGGCGCTCCCCGGAAAGAAATAGCCGCCCAGTCGGCACTCGCGGTTGAACCGCGCGCCCGCGGAGCAGACCGAAAAGGCCTTGCAGAGGCCACGCGTGCTTCCCTTTCTCAGTCCGGATCAGAGGTGAAGTCCGTTTCCAGCCGGTAGGGGCGGCACAATCTCCGCCGGACTCCCCGCCAGGCGCGAACAAACGGCCGGGACATCAACCAAATTACAGAGCCATCCGTGAGCATTCGCACCAGCCCTGAGCGAGCGGTTTTGAGGCTCCGCATCTCTTCCAGCGCCAAAGCGGTGCTGTACGTCATGCGACGGTACGCAACAATGCGCGGATCAAGGCAATCCGCCCATTGATCGATGATCACCAACGTCTCTTTGTGCAGCCTTTGCCGGTTTGTCTGCGACATGCTGCCGGGGTGCATGCGATAACGGCACACGGCTTCCTGCACGGCCCGAGCCGGATACCTTCGCGCCACGGCGACGTAGAGATAGTAATCGGGGACACTTTGAATCGCTTCGGGAATGGGGCCAACTTCTTCCACGGCTGCGCGGCGAAGCACAGCCGAACTCATGGCGATAAAGCAGGCGTCCGTAAACAGTTGGGAAAAGATGTTGCCTTCGGGCAGGGGTCGAAATTCATGCGCGTAATCGTAGTCCCGCTGTTTCCCGTTGGGATAAAACTGAATGGCGCGCCCGTAGATAATGCCGGTGCGGTCGTCGGCTAAGGCCATCTGCTGTTGCAATTTCCGGGGCAGCCAGATGTCGTCTTGATCGAGGAAGGCCAGCCACTCTCCCTTTGCCTGGCTGGTGGCGCGGTTCCTGGCTTCCCCTAACGGCGTGTCTTCCGGGGAAAGAAAATAGCGAATCCGTGGATCGTGATACTCGGCAACAATTTTGAGGCTGTCATCCGTGGAGCGGTCGTCCCAGACAATCAATTCCCAGTCGTGGAAGGTTTGCGCAAGCACGCTGTCCAGCGCCTCGCGAAGAAACGAAGCACCGTTACGAACGTTCATGATGACACTGACCCGGGGCATGAGAGTATCGGTGGCCTTCAGCCTCGAAGTATAGCTGAGACAATTTGACGGAGAGAGCGACAGATACCTCCGATTTTCATCGCAATATAGTTGTTCGCCGGCGTTCTATATTGTCGAGCCGGGGATCGGGGCACAATCCCGATGACGGTCCCGGATGTGTAGAGGATTAGAGCCGATGCTACGAGCAAGAATACCGATTCTCGTTGTGATGTTGTGTGCAGCGGTTTGTAACGCTGCAAACCTTCCAATAAACCTGGAGTCCGTCGGCAAATCGATCGTCTTTCTCTTTAACGAACACAATGAACCCGTTGGAACAGGATTCATAATCGCGGTTCCTTTCAAAGGTGACACCGGTCAAGGTGTCCTCGCCGTGGTCACGGCTCGGCACGTAGTCGATCCAGAGTGGGCTGGTTGTCCCGCAGCAAACCCAACCGTTCTTGCGGCGCGCGTTAACAAGAAGGATTTTGTTCCCGGCGTTGGTGAAAGTGGAACGGATTCGGTGCCATTGGTGCTGGTTCAGAACGGGAGACGGCTGTTCTTGACCCACCCCACAGATAACAGGGTGGACGCGGTTGTGATACCGATCGCTGAGCCCGGAAGGTTTAAGGCGAATGACGTTTCGTGGGTCCAACTGTACGACTTCAGCTCGAAGGGTGAAATCGACAAATTCGGCATTGGTGTAGGCGATCAATTTGTATCCGCGGGCCTTGTGCCTACATACGCTGGTCAACCTCGAAACTATCCAGCATTTAAGTTTGGCAGAGTCTCAAATGTTTTTGACCAGCCAATTGAAACAAGCAGGTGTGTGCCGACTTCTCGGTCAATCCCGAAATGGGCGTGGCTGCTGGCTGGGAATTTCGTTGGTGGAAATAGTGGATCACCTATTTTCTTGCTTCCGGTCGATTTCACCGTTGCAGCACCACTACAGTACAACGGACCACGGGTGATGCTACTGGGACTATTGAGCTCCTCTCTTACGGGCGCAGATCTAGCCGAGATGACTCCAGCGGAATACATATTTGAGATCATCAAAGCAAATTATCCCAATGCCGATCTCTACCGGGGCGATCCGAAGCAGAAGCCCGCAAATATAAAATAGTGGCCCGCCGATTGCGCGCGGAAATTGAGGTTAAACTCGGGCTGGAGAATGCTCTTGGTGGAAGCCCCCTGCTTCAGCAGGGGGAGCTGGACTTTAGTCCAGCGGAAAAGAAGTCGATTTTGAAATGGGCTTTAGCCCCGGATTGTTCGAACCCAGCGCTAAAGCGCGTGGTCAGAGCCGAATTTTTCCCGGAGCGCTGAAGCGCTCCTTCCCCCGCATGAATGCGGGGGCTCCCACCGAGAATTTCACACCCTCGGTTTGGCACAACTTCTTTCGCAGAGTATGAAAAGGTGCGCATCGCCCGTTGCGAACACACCCGAAGCGAAACCGCTCTACCTCACCCGCGATCCCCGTACCCGATGAAGATCAGAAATGTTTTCGCCTCGTTTGCCAGGCTGGCTACGGGCGAGGTGTTCGGAAGGATGGCCACGTTCGCCTTATTCGCGTACGTGTCGCGCTACTTCGGGGTGCAGATTCTTGGAATTGTGGCCCTCGCCCAAACCGTTGCCGGCTACGTCATGGAGTGCTCCGACCAGGGCCTGAAGCTAATCGGCGCGCGGGTGCTGGCGCGCAACCATACGCTGGCGACTTTCGTGGTGCCATTCGTCCTCAAGCGGCGTGCGGCGCTGACTGCGATTGCCATTGTGCTGGGCGCGATGTATGCGCTCCTGGGTCCCATTCCTCCGGCCGCGCGCGTTTGCGTTCTGGTGTTCGACTTCGCGGTTGTCCCGTATGCTTTCGCGCTCGATTGGGTGGCGTGGGGGCTCGGCCACTTTGGCGTGTTGTCCATCTGGCGGAGCGGCGTCAGCATTCTCTATGTAGCGATGGCCATCGTGGCCATGCAGCTTACGATGCGGCCGATCGCCTCGATCTCGGGCGCGAACATCCTGAGCGCGCTGGCAGGAACTGGATTCCTATGGATCATGTGGCAGTTTCGTTGGAGGAAGCTCCAAGGCCGCGCGACCGCGGAGGAGATCGGAGCTGCTGCCGAGGAACTTCGGCCATCTCGAGTCGCAACGCTGGGAATGTCGAATCTGTTGAACCTGGTGTTCATGAATGCCGACATCCTGCTGCTGGGAGCGATGACCAGCACTGCTGAAGTGGGACGCTACAGTGCAGCTTGCAAGCCGCTCTACATCATCTTCACCGGGTTCTGGCTGCTCACCGACGCACTCTATCCTTACCTCGCCAAGGTTGAAGCTGGCGCTCAGGCCCACAGAATTCTGCTGATCGCATTGGGCGGGCTGGCCATTACTGCGTCCATCGCTGCACTGGGCATAGGCCTGCTTGCGCCGCAAATTCTGACCCTGATCTACGGATCGACTTTGGGCGCGGCGGGGCTCTTTCGCATTCTGCTGATCGCGTTGCCCATTGACTTCTGCTTCTCGCTGCTCTGGACTGTGCTGGTGAGCCGGGGCTACGAACGGCCCGTCCTGTATTCGCTGGCAGCGGCCGCCGGCATCAACGTGTTCCTGAACCTGGTATTCATTCCACGCTTCCAAGCCAATGCTGCCGCCTGGGCAACTGTGGCGTCGTATGCGTTGCTGTTTTCGGTGCTGCTGGTTTTCGTGCTGAAGAACAAGGTGCTGTCCAGCGCTCCGGCGAGCAGCACAGCCGAAACCAGCGCAGTCTGGGCTTGAGGCGAAACAGTTATTCCGAAGCATCTAGCCTAGATGCCCAAACATATCGCGCTACTCACTTATTACTTGACTTTAGATCTCTCTTGCGGCCGCGATAGGGACAGGCAGCGTTTTGCACGATGCGGACCATGACAGCATTACTGCAAAGCCGGCAGCCAACGGGGCTGACCATGAAATCGAAAGCACTTTTGCCGGGAGTGCTTCTCTGTGTAGCTTTGTATGTATACTTCCATCTCTTCGCACTCGCTACACCGATTTTGAGAGATGGTGATCAATGGCTCTTCGCCCAGTCGGGTGCCCGCATTGTGGCTGGGCAACTTCCCTATCGAGACTTCTTGGAGATGCTAACCCCAGGTATCGACCTCGTCTATGCTTGCTCGTTCATGCTGTTTGGCCAGAGGTTCGTTGTCGCGAACATATTGGTTTTACTTGTAGCCTTGGTCTTCGTTTATCTGGTGACTAGCATCGCGCGTGCGGTTCTGGACGACGAACTTACCCTGTTGTCGGTAGCGATCACGGTCTTCATTGGCCTTCGCTTGACGATGGATGCGAGCCACCATTGGTTTAGTGCGGTCGCAGCCTTTGCCGCTTTGGCCTCCGTCCTGCGCACTTGCTCGCTGGCCCGGATAATGATGGCCGGTGCCTTCTGTGGGCTGAGTTCTCTTTTCACCCAAACACGGGGTCTGGCCGTGGTTATTGCTTTGGCTGCCTTTTTCTGGTGGGAAACACACGATCGAGAAGCCGCTGACCATGTGTTTCGCAATCGGCTACTTGTGCTCCTAGCTGGCTATGCGACTGTATTAGGAGCAGGTCTTTCCTATTTCCTCTTGATTGCCGGTCCATATACATTATTTGACACAACCGTTCTTTTTCCAGTCAAATACTACGGTTCATACAATGCCGCAAGCCGATTTTGGGAACCTTTAGCGGAGTGGTCAAAAAACAGAGAGCACTTTCCAGGCTTCATCGCGGCGCTGTTCCTACATGCCTTACCGCTCGCGTATTTCGTGTTTCCATTCGATATCAAGGGCGACACAGCGTGCAGCACCGAAGCCAAAGCTAAGCTCGTTCTGATAGCCGCAGTGGGATCAGCACTTTTCATTGAAGTGATCAACTCGGCAAGCCTGATTAGGCTAGCCGTCACCTCTGCTCTGGCCATAATTCTTGCTTTGTGGATGCTCAACAAGCATGGGTTACTTCCTAAGCGGGTCGCAGTAACAGGGCTCCTAGTACTCGTCGGACTCTCAGTAGTTGAAACAGCTATGACGCAGAGATCCGTGTTAGCGGTCCTCGATTTGCCCACCGGGCGAGCAGCGTTCTTGAAGCGGGGAGAGGGCTGGTATGAGGATTGCCTATACTTGGCAAGGCATACCAAGCCGGGAGATTGGTATTTCGGCGATGACGATTTCGGATTTCCTCTCAAGCTAAGGAATCCGGCATTCGTTCCTTATGTCACTGACACCGACTTGACCAGGCCGGAGCATGTGCAGGAACTAATTAAGTCTCTTGAGCGCTACCAAGTTCCGTATATTTCAATTGAAAGCGAATACAGGAAGATGGGCGTCGTCGGCCAAGACCACCTTCAGCCATTGCGGGAATATATTGAGACTCACTACGAGCCTGCATATCATGATTTTATGAGACGGCGAGATACATTCGGACCAACTAATAAGTAGGCTCAGCGCCTTTTTCCAAGAAAGATGGGATCACAATTGGAGTAGTCGGAGGGGCAGCTTTCAGCGAATGCCAAGGCGGCAGACCAAGGCACATTTCTCACTTAGGATCGCCCAATTTTCGCCAGTAGGGACGGCGAACATTGCGGCGGATAATGTGAAACGCGAACATAAACGGCCGCGCCAACTGCGACGCCACCGAACCTTGCGTGAACAGGCGAGCCACTCCTCGTGCCGCGGTGGCCGGCCTCCGCATCTCCTCCAGCGCAATGGCGGTGAAATACCTCTGGCGGCAGAGTGCGACGGCTTGCGGATTGAGATGATCGGCCCACTGGTCTATCAGCCAGAGCACTTCCTGATTCATCTGGAGCGCGATTAGCTGCGACATGTTGGCGCTGTGCATGCGATAGCGGCAGACCACCTCCTGCACGGCCCGCACCCGGTAGCGGCGGGCAACCGCAACGTAGAGCCAGTAATCCGGGACGATCTGAATTGCGTCGGGTATTCCGCCGATGGCTTCTACGGCGGCACGCCGAAACACCGCCGAGCTCATGGCGATGAAACAGGAATCGGTAAAAAGTTGGTTGAAGATGTCGCCTTCGGGCAGGAGGGTGAACTCGTGGGTTTGGTCGTAATCGCGCTCCAAGCCGCTGGGATAGAACCTGACCGTCCGCCCATAGATCAGGCCGGTGGTGTCGTCCGCCAGGGCCATCTGCTGTTCCAATTTGCGGGGCAGCCAAATGTCGTCTTGATCGAGGAAAGCCAGCCACGCTCCCGCCGCCTGTCGAATGGCATCGCCCCTGGCCTTGCCGAGTGAGGTGTCCTCCGGCGATAGGAAGTAGCGGATTCTGCGGTCCTTGTACCCGGCGACGATTTGCGCGCTCTCGTCGGTGGAGCGGTCGTCCCAAACAATCAGCTCCCAATCATGGAAGCTCTGCCGCAGCACGCTTTCCATGGCCTCGCGGAGCGTGCCAGCTCCATTGCGGACGTTCATGATGACACTAACGGAAGGCATGACGATCTCGCTGGCTGCATCCTGAGCTTAGCTGATCACCAAGTTTGATGGGACGAAATCATCAGGCAGTAAATGAGCACTTGCCAAAAAACCAGGGCGATGCCCGTAACTCCAGAGACGAGCAGAAAGACGTCTGCCATGTGCTGGTTCTTCGGCACGCCGATCACCAGCCAGGCGCGTACGAGTGCGACGACGGTGGCCGCCGCAATCATGGTAAGAGCAATCCATGGACCGGAGTTGGCTTTCGCCGGCCCGACCGCGGGCTGGGGCGCTGTCTTGCGATACCAGAGCAGGACCCAGATCCCGAGCGCAACCAGTCCCACCACGGTGCTCGCGTACTGCAAAGTCATGTACGTTGGCATCGGTCCCAGCAGCGGAACTTTGACCCAACGTTGCAGCCAAGCCCAGCGCCATCCTGGCCAGGAGAACGGATGGGTAAACGCATCCCAGACCACGTGCGTGGCAATGCCCAGTGCCAGGGAAAACAAGATAGCCGCGAAACGGGCAGGGCCGCCGAACTTGAACTCTCCGAGTTGGCCGCGCAATCTCTGCTGCATCCCGCCAGGCAGCAAGGTTGCGGCCGGCCGCTTGATGGCGGCATGAAACAGCCACAGCGCGAAGAGGGAGGCGGGGAGCGTGAATTCGATGAGCCCGGGGAACTGGTGGCCCAACCTTCGATAGTCGATGTTCCCGACGATATACGGGAAGTCTGGGGCCATGCTGCCGACCACGAACGCCGACCACACCAGGTTCAATCGGCGCAAAGGCAGCGCGGCGGCCACGTGGGAGACAGTGAAGGGCATAGAGTGGAAGCGATGCCAGTATAGCCGACCGCCCCAGCCGCACGGTTCGATGCAGACCTGTGCCCTCTGGCCGCAGCAGTTCTTGAATCGGTTAGAATCAACTCGTAAGAACTCATCTCGTAGGTCGTTCTGGGGTGTATCAGGGCACGACTTTAGAGTGTGCGTGAGAACNNGTTCTCACGCACACTCTTTAGTCGTGCCGAGCGAAGCACAGCAAACATCGGGGCTTTAGCCCCTGCAAGAATGAGGTCCTCAGGGGCTGAAGCCCAAGTCATCGTTGACCTGTTACGGCACGGCTGAAGCCGTGCCCTGATACAAAACGATTTATGAGATAGCTACCCATAGAACGTCAAGATTGAATCTTATGAAGCGTGCTCCGCTGGCAGGCGGACCATCACATCCAGTTCAAGAACCCAACGGCCTTCCGGCGATAGCGGGCGGCGATCCCATCCGTGCGCGTGACCGGAGGCTGATCTTCGGGGCGCCGGTGATTGGCGAGGCCGAGATCGCCTCGGTCGTTGAGTGTCTGCGCAGCCATTGGATCGGGCTGGGCGGAAGGGTCGAGCGCTTCGAACAGGAGTTCGCGCGCTACAAAGGCGCACCCTACGCCGTTGGAGTGAGCAGTGGTACGGCTGCGATTCATCTCGCGTTGCTCGCGCTGGGAATCGGGGCTGGCGATGAAGTGATCGCTCCCGCCATGACGTTTTGCTCCACCATTCACTCCATCGTGCACACCGGAGCGAAGCCGGTTCTTGTCGATTGCATCCGCTCGACCTTCGACCTCGATCCTGCGCAAATCGAAGCGCGGATCACTTCACGCACCAAGGCCCTACTGGTCGTCCACATGTGTGGCCGCTGCTGTGAAATGGACCCGATTCTCGACCTTGCCCGCCGCTACGGTTTGCGTGTCATCGAGGACTGTGCACACGCCATTGAAGCCACTCATCACGGAATCCCGGCAGGTCTGATGGGCGATGCCGGCTGCTTTAGTTTTTATCCCACCAAGAACATAACCACCGGCGATGGCGGCATGGTAATTACGCGCGACCGGCAAGTGTACGAGCGCGTCAAGATTCTGTCCTTGCACGGCATGACGGCTGATGCATGGAGCCGGTTTGTCGGTGGCCCCAGCGGCTACGAGGTTATTGCGGCAGGCTTCAAGTACAACATGACGGACCTGGCCGCATCCCTGGGCTTGCCGCAGCTGACAACCATCGAGGAGCGTTGGCGGCAACGCGAACAAATCTGGCTGGCCTACCTCGAGCGTCTGAAGCAGCTTCCCCTGTTGCTGCCTCCGCCGCCCGCCGCCGGCTCACGCCACGCCTACCATTTGTTTACGCCGCTACTGGCGTTGGAAGAGCTTGGGGTGGACCGGCAGACGATCATCGCCGCCCTGGATGCGGAGAACATTGGCGTCGGCATCCACTACATACCGGTGCATCAGCACCCCTACTACCGGCAGCAGTTCGGATTTGTTGACTCGGATTTCCCCAACGCCTCGTTTGTGGGAGCACGCACCATCTCCTTGCCGCTCTCCTCCGCCATGTCCGAACAGGATGTGGACGACATGGCCACTGCGCTGACGCGCATATTCCGCTACTACGCACCTTGACGAACTCCCTTACTAAACTAGCGCTCGCTCTGACCCTCGGGATCTGCTGCGCCTGTCTTCCTCTGCACGCGCAGCAGCCAGCAGCTTCGGCCGGAGGAAGCGCATCGCCGTCGCAAGCTACCCCTGTCGCGGTCGATGGTTCCGTCTCTCATCCTAACGAGACGCGCTTCCTGCAACATTTGGCCGAAGATCAAAAAGACATCTGGACCAGTCCATTCCACCTGAAGCCCAGCGATGCCAAGTGGCTGGTTCCCATGAGCGGCATTGCCACCGGGCTGTTCGTTACCGACCCGCAAAGTTCCTACGCCATGCGCCTCGACCATCTGCATTTGCTGAGGGTCGCTTCGGATGCTGGCGTGGCGGAAGCAGCCGGTGCGACGGGAGCCATGTACATCTGGGGACATCTGACCCATAACGAGCGAGCGCGCGAAACCGGCGTGCTGGCGACAGAAGCGATGATCAATGCCATCGGCGTTGACTATGCGATGCAGTTTGCCACCGGGCGCGAACGGCCGATTCCCTCGAACTTCCAAAATATCTTCTATCACGGCGGGGCGTCGTTTCCCTCGGACCATGCTGCGCTGACCTGGGCGTTCGCCGCCGTGGTCGCGCAGGAATATCCCCATCCCGTAGCTGAGTTTGGGGCCTATGGTCTGGCGTTGGGAGTCAGCCTGGCGCGGGCTGCATCGGAACAGCATTTCCTGTCGGACGTGTTCGTAGGAGGGCTGCTCGGCTATCAAATCGGCCGGCATATTTACAAGACACGGCACAATGCGGGTCTCGATGACGATCTGAAGATCGTGGCGGAACAGACATCAGCGCCCCGCCCCGGCAACGTCGCAAGCACCTACGTTCCGCTGGACAGTTGGATCTATCCCGCGATGGAGCGCCTGATCGCCCGCGGATACATCAACACCGCTTTCATCGGCCTGCGGCCGTGGACGCGAATGGCTTGCGCTCACATGCTCCTCGAGATGCATAGCAACGTCGAATATCACACCGACCTTCCACCGCAAATCTTACAGCTCCAGAAGACCCTTGATGCCGAATTCGCCGATGAACTGGCGGCCTGGGATGGAAGACCGGTGGCAGCGATCCAACTGGATTCGGTGTACACGCGCGTGATGGACATTGCGGGAACGCCGGTGAACGACAGCTATCACTTCGGCCAGAGCCTGATCAACGATTATGGCCGCCCGTACTGGCAGGGGGTTAACAACATCACCGGATTCAGCGCCAGCGCCAAGGATGGCCGGTTTGCCTTCTACGTCAATGGCGAGTACCAGTACGCGCCCACGGTCCCGGGATACCCGCTGTCGGTGCGGCAAGTGATCGCGAATGCCGATCTGAATCCCCTGCAACCGCCGACCCCAATCTCCGCGAACCAGTTTCGCTTGTTGGACACCTATGCCTTGGCAAGATTTGGAGGCCTGGACTTTTCGGTGGGCAAACAAAGCATGTGGTGGGGACCGGACGAAGGCGGCGCCTTCTTGATGAGCAACAATGCCGCCCCGTTCTGGATGCTGCAAATCAACCGCACCGAACCCACCAATGTTCCGGGGTTGTCAAAGTTCCTGGGGCCCTTCGAGGTGTCGAACTACTTCGGAGCACTCGCGGGCCATCAATTTCCCGTGGGGCCGTACATGTTCGCACAGAAGGCCAGTTTTAAGCCGACCGAAAACCTCGAGATCGGATTTACTCGCAACGACGTATTTGGCGGCCAGGGACACGTGCCCATCACCTTCGGTTCGTTTTGGAATAGCTTCACCAGCATCAACGACGTCCTCCCTATATACAAGTTCTCGCGCAAGGACCCCGGCGCGCGCCACGCCAGCTTCGATTTCTCCTACAGGCTGCCGCTTCTACGCCGTTGGTTGACGTTCTACAGCGATTCGCTGGTGCACGACGACGTCTCCCCGGTCAGCGCGCCTCAGCGATCCGCATTCAATCCCGGAATCTATCTTTCCCATTTCCCGCGCTTACCCAAACTCGACTTCCGCGCCGAAGGGGCTTATACCGATCCTCCCACCCCGAATAGCGTTGGCGGCAGGTTCATGTATTGGGAGGTGATCTACCACGACCTGTACCTCAACAATAGGTATCTGATGGGAAATTGGCTTGGCCGCGAAGGCAAGGGCTACCAGGCGTGGAGCACGTACCATCTCAGTCCCCAGAGCAGCATTCAAGTGGGGGTCCGCAACAGCAAGATCGCCCATGATTTCATCCCGGGCGGAAGCACCCAATGGGACTGGAACCTTTCAGCCATGCTGCGGGTTCGCAAAACTCTCGAGATCAAGTCTTTCCTGCAGTACGAGACATGGTTGGTGCCGGTATTGGCCCCCACGCGGCAAACCGATTTCACCACCTCTGTCCAACTCACCTGGTGGCCGACCGGCGCGGGGACACGCAAGGCATTCCACTAGGACGGGCCGCGTTGTCCAACCGATTCCCTGTTGGACAGGCGCGGAAAACCCGCCGTCTCCTAGATTTTCAACCGCCATCCCCTCCCCGCCTTGCGGTAGCCTTCCTTCCTTAGAGTTTGGTCACCCCCCAATTTTGTTGCTCCGCATCCCTCCACCTATAGTCTGTAGACGTATAGCCATCTTCCGCCTACTCTGACCGACAGTGACTCACGCACGACAAGGTGACCCGCGCATTGCTTTCGGGAAGGCCCTGCGCAAGCTGCGAACCGCTAAGGGAATTTCGCAGGAGAAGCTGGCCGACCTCGCCAAGATACACCGTACGTACATCGGCGATGTGGAGCGGGGGACACGAAACATCGCTCTTGTGAATATGACAAGGATTGCTGATGCCCTCGGGATTCCATTGAGCCGCCTAATAGCAGAAATGGAGAAGACGCCTTCGTCAGCCAGAGGCTTCGCTTCATGACCGCCCTAGATGTCGTCGGCAGTCTAGCAAGTGTTCTTGGCCTTATTTTGACGGGGTTCGCACTGTACTATGCAAAAAGCGCTGCCCAAGCAGCGGGTGCTGCGATGAGAAGTGTCCACAGGGCGAACGCTAATGAGGTGTTGGCGAAAATCGGCGAGACGGCGACGCAACTTCAGACTTCTGTTGAGAATGATCAAACTCAAGAAGCGAAAGTGCGTGCCCGCGATTTGATCGCAGAGATCAGCAGATTCAAACTGCGGTTTGAAAGATTTCTTGGTACAGATAGCAAGACGCGCATCGACGAAGCTCGCGAACAGGTAAGCGTCATGTCAGGAATATTGGCAACTCGCGGCGTGCCAGACAGTGCAGTCGAAAAGCGCAAGATGCTCAGAATTTGTCACAATGATGTGGTGGTTGTGTTGAATGAGGAATCGGCTCGGATCCTCGCCACCATCGAAAAGGAAGAGGAAAATGGCTGAAATTGAGGATATCTTCTCGAAGGTGCAACGTGCGACCGAAAACGGCAAGCTACAGTGGAAAGCGACCTCCGACAAGGACACTTTTATCGCAGGACTGGAGGGGAAATTTACATTCCTCATACAGAATCTTAGGGGCAACTTCGAGTCATACTACTTCTCGATGAGTGATTCTGGCGGTAACGTCATAATCGAGCAAACAGTATATGAGCCCAACACCCCAATGGGGAACTTCCCTCCGGACTTCAACCGCGTGAAAGTCATGTATGAGATCGCAAGGCGCAATGCCCTAGACATAGACCAAAAATTGAGGGACGCCGCATCTCTGCTAGACAAGTTCTGAGCATCGTTGGGGTCTTTTCGCGTGAATCGACTCTCTCCATTTCATATTGACGACTATACGTGGACATGACAAAGGCACGATCTTCGTGGCTCGCGGGGTTTCATTTGAGGTGCCAGTGGATGACGGCCAAAACGCCCAGGACGGCCATCACAAGAAGAAATACCTTGAATAGAAGATATTCGAGGAAGTTGAAGAACTGCTCAAGAAAGCTGCGCCAGTGGTCGAACATATCCCTTCCTCACTGACCGGCCATGGTTTCGGTCTGGGAAAGAGATTTGTCTGACCCTGATCCAACTCTTCAACGAGCGCGACCATGGCACGCCCGCTCACACACTTTCTTCCTGGCAAACGCATGGCGCGCGCGAGGACTCCTTAATCCCGCGACACTAAGTTTGCCAATTGAATTACAGCAGTCCCATAGCCGAAAGTCAAGAGCTTGATTTGTAGGGGAATGTTCGAAATGCTAGGTTGTTTATGGGGCCTGTAGCTCAACGGTTAGAGCAGGGGACTCATAATCTTAGTTGGCGAGTTTAGCGTTGTTTGGTGCGGCTTGGAAACGCGCGTAAAAACATTAGCTCGCGCGAGAATCACACTCGATACAAGCCCCTGGGAGCACGTACTGCCTACAAAAGTCCCTACCGTCGAGGATCGGGGTTACGGCACAAACCACGACCAGTCTTGCCGTTCCCACTCGTCGCTGCGCCACAGGTCACTGACAAACCGCCGCCCACAGGAGTGAAATAGTGGTGGGTGCGGCGAGGGAGAAGATTCCCTCCCTGAGCAAATGACCCTCCGGCTTGAATTCGGAGTAGTGCTGCTGTCCGACCTGCGGGTTGCTGTCGGCATCGTTGGCCTTCTCTTCTGCGCCTTTGCGATCTGGAAAATTCTTCAATCCTGGGAGTCGCGGGGCCGCCAAAGTCTAACGATCTGGTGGATCGCAGTTGTACTCGTTGGCGTAACCTGCTTTTGGTTACTCGGGCGATGGAGCCGGATTCCGATTCTGGCCATATTGCTCGTTGTGATGTTCCTGGCCGTTCGACTCCTCCGAAGTAAACGTCGGTGAATTCAGGGAAGATTGATGTCGGGCTTGGCCGGGACTTTGTGATTCACTCCCTCCGCCATACAATGCTGACTAGGCGCCTACAAATTTCCCTACAGTGGGCAGGGCAGCATCCGTAACTCATTGCCGGGCCTGTAGCTCAATGGTGGAGCAGGGGACTCATAATCCCTTGGTTGGGGGTTCGAATCCCTCCGGGCCCACCACTCCCCAAGTCTCGCGACTGGTGCGCGAACCTCGCTTGGTATTCTCACCGCCGGACTATAATCATCGCGCGCATCACTGTGGAAGTTGATTGCTTGCGGAGCGCCCTGTGAACTGGCGGAATGCCATGTTCGATTTTGCTGGTCACCGCACCTCGTTGGGGCGCGAGTTGGTCGCCGGACTGACGACCTTCACCACCATGTCCTACATTGTGGTAGTCAACCCGGCCATTCTCTCGACGGCCGGAATTCCGGCAGGCCCATCGTTCGTGGCGACGGTGCTGGTGGCGGCGTTCGGCTGTTACCTGATGGCGTTTTACGCCAATCGTCCTTTCGCCATCGCGCCTTACATGGGCGAAAATGCGTTCATCGCCTTCACGGTTTGCAAGCTTTTGGGGTTTCGCTGGCAGACCGCCCTGGCGGCGATCTTCATCGCCGGCGTGCTGTTNNTACAGCTTCGCGGTGGGCATCGGGCTGTTTCTCACCTTCATCGGATTGAATGAGACCGGATTGGTCACCCTCGGCGTTTCCGGCGCGCCCGTGCAAGCCGGGCATCTGACCTCGCCTCCCGCGCTGGTAGCCATGTTCGGCTTCGTGTTGATTACCATCCTCGTGATCCGCAAGGTCCCCGGAGCCATCCTGCTGGGCATTGTGATCACCGCGATCGTGGCATTTGTTGCTAAAATCGCCCCGCCGCCGCACGGCCTGGTCAGCATCCCGCCAAGTATCGGGCCGATTGTGTGGCAACTGGATCTTCGCGGCGCGTTCACCTGGCGTGCGTTCCCCGTGGTGCTCACCATCTTCATCATGGCCTTTGTCGATACCATGGGGACCCTGATCGGACTTTCGGCGCGCGCCGGTTTCCTCGACAAGAACGGACAACTGCCGCAGATCGAGCGTCCTATGCTGGTGGACGCGATCACGACCAGCCTCGCTCCCGTCCTGGGTACCACCACGGCCGGCGCTTACGTCGAGTCGGCCACCGGAATCGAGGCGGGTGGCCGCACCGGGTTTACCGTCCTCGTTACCGGAACCTGTTTCCTGCTGGCACTCTTCTTCTCCCCGTTTGTGGCAGCTATTCCTCCGCAAGCCTACGGGCCGGCACTGATCATCGTTGGCTTGTTCATGCTCGCGCCAATCAACCGCATTGACTTCGCCGACTACACCGAATCCATCCCGGCGTTCGCGGTGGTTTCCCTGATGGCATTCACCTTCAACATCGCCATTGGAATCTGCGCGGGGTTCGTGCTTTATCCCATCTGCAAGTTGGTTGCGGGAAGGGCGAGCCACCTGAAGCCCGGGCTGTGGGTCTTGACCGCCCTCTCGCTGCTGTTCTTCATCTTTTACCCCTACAGCTAAAGCCAGGTCTTATGATGGTCTGAGTGCAACAGAATTGAAGCAACAAGGAGACACCATTGGCCAAGTTTTCTGTCGTCGAAAACCTGTTGAAACAAGTTGAGATTCCGCGGGATGGGACCCTCAGCCGCACCATCCATCGCGACGATTACGTGAAGATTGTCCTCTTCGGCTTTGCCGGCGGGCAGGAACTATCGCAGCACACGGCCGCGGTGCCGGCCATCGTCGAGATTCTTCAGGGTGACGCCCGCGTGACCCTGGATGGCCAGGTGAAAGAGCTGTCTGCTGGATCGTGGGTGTACATGGAGGCCAAACTTCCCCACGCCGTTTACGCGCGGACCGATGTGGTGATGCTACTGACCATGCTGACTGGCGCAGTGGCGAAATAGTACTCCGTGGACCTGGAGCCGACGAAAACGAAAGTAAAACTTTTGGGTGCCTACAAGTCATGGAGTACATGAAATAGGCTTTGACCGGTTCGGGGAGAGCGGCGCTTAGCGCCGCGTTTGCGGCAGACAAAAGTCTTCCGCCGCGGAAGGAGTGGTGACCCTTAGACGCTGAGTGCTGGCGCTACACGATCCACGTCAACTCTGAAACTGTGAAATTTACAGGTTTATCTTGCGGCGCAGCATGCCTGCCAGGCCCAAGAGACCGCTACCGAACAGCACGATGCTGCCGGGTTCAGGCGTAGTTCCCGCGCCACCGGACAGAGTGGCACTTCCGCCGTCGTCAAACGCGATCGATCCGCCGCCCCCCGGAATGGTGTCTTGCAAGATCATTTCGAGCTGAAATCCCCCGCCCTGTTCACCGATACTGCCGAAGCTGAACGTCCCGCTGAACTCCATATTCTGCCCGCAGTAGTTGCAATCAAGAACGGTGATGCTACCGATTTCGGTGCCGTTCACGAAGTAGCCGACGGTTTCGTTGTTGCCGCCGCCCAGAATGTCGTAAACCATAAAGTCATAGGACAGGCTGCTGATCGACGACTGGCCAGTACTGAAGATGGGCGATTGAACATAATCGCCGGTCGTCCACATAAATGCCGTCATGCCGCCGGCAGGAAGGTTTCCGCAGCCGTTGGTAGCGCTGCAATAGGCATCGCCCGCGGTCGGGAACGGCTCGACGACATCGCTGGCGTTGGCGATCATGGCGCTGGCGAAGCAGACCGCCAAGACCAGTGTTAGATTTACGACGAACAGCTTTTTCATGGGAGATCTCCTCAAAACCACAGCACGACGTTGAATCGGGCATTGTGTGGCAGAAACCACCGCGCAAGCTACGGACAACTAAACGCAACGTACCACAAATAACTATGCAATTCTGCTTCCACGATAAGCTACTGAAAATACAATGAATTAGTGTCTGCCTGGTGCACACACTTGCAACAAAGTGCGCAGGATTCTCCACCAATGGTCTCAGGCGGCGGGCACGCGGAAGCAGCTTATGGAACTAGCTTATGATGGTCTGGGTGCAGCCGAACGATATCAGGCACGCTGGTTCCGCTGTTCTCTCCGCGAACGTGCAGTTTCGCGATTCGGAAGCGGCCCGGCGAAATCTCGAGCGCATTCGCCAACTGGTGCCTGCGGGGGTCCAGGAGGTACTCGCGGCCCTGCTTCCGAGCTCGCCAAATCCCGATGCCGCGGTCAATCAATTTGAACGCCTTGCCGAATCGGCTTCGCCCGATTTGTTGCGCCTGCTGCAAAAGCATCAGTTTTTGATTCACTATGCCGTGGTGGTGTTCGCCAGCAGCTCCTGGCTGAGCGAGACGCTGATCCACAATACCGATTTGTTTCAGGGTTTTGTCCGCGACAAAAGCCTGGACCGCACTCATTCTCGCGAAGAATTCCAGGAGAGCTTCGCGCGGATGCGATCGCGCTCGTTTGAAATCGATACGGCGGTATTGCTGGCCCGTTTCAAGAAGCGTCAGTATGTGCGCATCATGTTGCGCGACGTGCTGGGAGTCGCAACCTTGGCGGAAACGACCGCCGAGATCTCCGCTCTCTCCGATGTGTTGATCGAAGAAGCTCTGCGCGAAGTTCATTCCCAACTGCAGCACCGCTATGGCTCGCCGCAACGGCTTGATCCCGAAGGCCGCGTGGCCGATTCGCGTTTTGCGGTGCTGTCCCTGGGCAAGCTCGGCGGCAACGAGCTGAATTACAGTTCCGACATTGACCTGCTGTATCTGTATGACGGCGGTGTGGAACCGCCGGGAACGGAGATTTCCAACCGCGAATATTTCATCCGGCTGGCCCAGCAAACCACGGAGTTGCTCTCGCGTCACACTCGCGAGGGGCCGGTCTTCCGCATCGATTTGCGCTTGCGTCCCCAGGGCAACGAAGGCGAACCCGCAGTCCCCCTGCCCCATGCCATCCATTATTACTCTCACGTCGCCCATGATTGGGAGTTGCAGGCCATGATCAAGGTGCGCCATTCCGCGGGCGATCTGGGGT
The DNA here is from genome assembly GCA_003135475.1 of Acidobacteriaceae bacterium. Taxonomy (GTDB): domain Bacteria; phylum Acidobacteriota; class Terriglobia; order Terriglobales; family Acidobacteriaceae; genus Bog-257. The sequence goes on along the minus strand of PLBW01000224.1, from coordinate 7,617 downwards.
TGGCGCGGGAGTTTGTGCGCCGGGTGCAACCCTTCGTTTATCGGCCTGAGCTGAACTTCCTGGCCATCAAGACAGCGCTCGCCTCGCGGGAGAAAATGGGAAGTCACCGCCGCCGGCGCCTGCTGAAGCAGACGGGCCAGGACGGCATCGATGTGAAGCTCGACCGTGGTGGCATTCGCGATATCGAGTTTCTGGTGCAGTGCCTGCAGCGTGTCTATGGCGGAAGCGAATCGTGGCTGCGTTCGCGNNCGCCTGCAATTGCGCCAGGGCCAGCAGACGCATCGGCTGCCGGCATCGCGCTGGGAACTGGAATCGCTGGCGCGTGCTCTCGCCAGGGAAGGTACGGCGGCGCCAACCCCCGAAGAATTTCTGGCCCATGTGCAAGGGCGTATGTCGGCGGTGACGGAGATTTATCGGCGAGTCATCTATCAGGAGCAGAGCCAGGACCATCACCCGCCTGAATTTCAGTTGCATCCGGAGACGCCAGCGACACCTGAGAGTTCCTACAGCCAGATAATGCAGCGGCTGGCGGTCGATTCTCCACGGCTGCGGGAAATAGCCGGTAGCGCCGAGTTGTCGCAACATGCACGGCGCAATCTCGATCGCTTCCTTAGCTCGGCGGGGACGACGTCGGAGCGTTATGGCGCGGTGCTGCGCTCGCCCGAAGCCGTGGGCCGGGCGCTCACCATCTTTGAGTTCAGCGAGTATCTCACCGACATCCTGGTCCGTCACCCGGCGGAGGTCGCGCTGCTGCCGCAAATTGAAGAGTTGTCAACTTCAGGCGAGGCAGAGTTGTTCGACGAAGGTCCGCGCAGCGAGATCGTCGCACCCGATCCGGTGTTTGCCTACCTGGCCCAGGAAAAGGTCGATCGCTCCGAAGCCAACGCCATCTTGCGACGGCATTACCGCCGCCGTGTGTTCCTGTCGGGCGCCCGCGATCTGTTCCAGTTGCGCGAAGTCTTCGACTCGCTAAGCGAGAACACCGCCGCGGCCGAGGCTGCGATCCAAGCCGCCCTGGCTATTGCTGGCACCCCCGCCGGATTCACGGTCATGGGACTCGGAAGGTTGGGGGCCCGCGAATTCGATCTCCTTTCGGACGCCGATGTGCTGTTCGTTTGCGACGAGGACTGTGCGCAGGAGGAGATGCTTCGAGTTGCGGCGCAGATGATGGATGCCTTGACAGCGTACACTCTCGATGGCACCGTGTTCCCGGTGGACGCTCGCCTGCGCCCGCATGGTCGCGAAGGCGAGTTGATCGTCACCCCAACCCAACTGGCCGCCTACTTCCAAGACGAGGCCAAGCCCTGGGAGGCGCTGACCTATCTTAAATTGCGCCATGTGGCGGGCGATTGTGAAGTCGGCAACCGCGCGTTAGAGGCGGTTCGTAAGGAAATTGCGGAGATCGCGACTCGGCCCGGCTTCAATTCAGAATTGCAGGACGTTCGCATCCGCTTGGAACGGAGTGACACCACTGCGAACTTCAAGACTGGCCCGGGTGGTAGCTATGACCTCGACTACCTGGCCGGTTCGCTGCAGGCGCAAAATCAGCTCTGGCTTGCGGACAATCTGCGGGAGCGGCTGGACCTCTTGCATGAGCATGGATTGCTGGACGCCGGCGAATATGAGCAACTCATGCAGAGCGCGCTGTTTCTTCGTACCCTCGAGCATCTGGTGCGCCTGGTGACGGGACGAGCGCGCAAACGGCTGCCGGTCGCCGAGCACCCCCATCGGGCCCTGCAAAAGCTCTTGTGGAGAGTGTTGCGCACCGCTGACAGCTTCGATCTCGAGATGCGGCTATCCGAGGTGCTGCGGCAGACCAGATACATCTACCGCCAACGTGGTATGCCGTAATCGGGGATTTCATTGAAGCCATTCGCCTGCGGTGGTACCGTAGAAGGTTCGGGAGGACCCGGTAAGCCTTTCTGATCCGGACGCGGTGGATTGCCACAGTACCTGACGCAAGTCGTTTTCCTGCCCAGAAACTTGGTTTCCTGCGTGTCGTAGATTTTTGGCAGCGCTTCCTAGTTCCCGACGCCAGGCTGTTTACAGCTTAGGGTCAATTCATACTCATACTCCTCGAGGTGCCTTGTGGCGGCTTCTTATAATGAAATTCCTTTGCCCTCCAGCGGGACCAAGATCACTTACGAAAACGGTAAGCTTGTTATCCCAGACAATCCCATCATTCCTTTCATCGAAGGCGACGGCACCGGCCGTGATATCTGGAAAGCGTCGGTCCGGGTATTCGATGCGGCAGTTGAAATTGCCTATAACGGTAAGCGCCGGGTCGCCTGGTACGAGGTCTTCGCCGGCGAAAAGGCCATGGACCGCTTCAAGACCTGGTTGCCCGATGACACCGTAGCCGCCTTCCGCGAGTTGCGCATCGGCATCAAGGGTCCGTTGACCACCCCGATTGGCGGGGGCATCCGTTCGCTAAACGTCGCTTTGCGCCAGCTCCTCGACCTCTATGCCTGCGTTCGTCCAGTGAAGTATTACCAAGGCATTCCGTCGCCGGTAAAGCATCCCGAGCGCATGAACATCGTCATCTACCGCGAGAACACGGAAGACGTGTACGCGGGCATCGAGTGGAAAGAGGGAACGCCGCAGGCCAAGGAACTGATTGACTTCATCAACAATAAGATGCTGGCGGGCACCAACAAGCGAGTGCGCGAAGACTCCGGCATTGGTATCAAGCCCATCTCCATCACGGGTACCAAGCGCCTGGTGCGCATGGCCATCCAGTACGCGCTGACCAATCATCTCAAGTCGGTGACCATCGTGCACAANNTTCACCGAAGGCGCGTTCCGCGAGTGGGGCTACGAGCTGGCCACCCAGGAGTTCCGCGACCAGGTCATCACCGAGCGCGAGAGCTGGATCATTGGCAACCTCGACAAGAATCCGGCATTGTCCATCGAAGACAACGCCAAGATGGTCGAGCCCGGTCTGGAATTTGCGCAGCCGGACTTCCGCGAAGCGCTCTACAAGGAAGTACGGGGCGTGATCGACCGCATCTACGCCACCCACGGTAAGGGTGCGTGGAAGACCAAGCTGATGGTCAATGATCGCATCGCCGACAGCATCTTCCAGCAGATCGTGACCCGCCCCGACGAGTACGCAGTACTGGCAACGCCCAACTTGAACGGCGACTACATTTCCGACGCCGCCGCCGCCCAAGTCGGAGGACTCGGCATTGCTCCGGGCGCCAACATCGGAGACCAGCACGCCATCTTCGAAGCCACCCACGGCACCGCTCCGAAGTACGCCGATAAAGACGTGATCAATCCCGGCTCCGTCATGTTGTCGGGCGTGATGATGTTCGACTTCATGGGCTGGCACGAGGCGGCCCGCCTGATCGAGGGCTCGCTGGAGCGCACCATCTTGCAGAAGAAGGTCACCTACGACTTCGAGCGCATGCTGGAGGGCGCAACCAAGGTCAGGACCAGCGAGTTTGCCAGCTACATGATCGAGAACATGGCGCCGGTGGCGGAGTTGGTAGCGAAGTAGTGCAAACTTTAGGTATATGGCCGAAGTGAAGGTTTTTCACGATCCCAAAGGGCAAACGCTCACTATCTGGTTCGCAGATCCCTCGCAGGAATACGTCTGCGAGGAGACCGGTGAGGAGGTCGTGCTCATGAAGGACCGCGAGGGGCGAGTGATCGGGTTTGAGAAGCTTAACTTCTCGGTATCAGATACAGACGGTCTCCAGGTAGCCCTCGAAACTGCAGCGGCATGACTTTGTAAAACTGAGGGACTCCCCACGGTGACCGCCTAGTCGCCCGGTATAACGGTGAAACCATAATGAACTAGGCCCATTTTTTGGTGTGTGATTTTATTCCTTATTGGAGGTTGTGGACTCATGCGTAAGAAAGTAACCGTAGTTGGTTCTGGTAATGTGGGCGCCACCGCGGCGCACTGGCTGGCGTCGAAGGAACTGGCCGACGTCGTACTGATTGACATCATCGAAGGCGTGCCGCAGGGCAAGGGTCTCGACCTGCTGCAAGCGATGCCGATCGAAAAGCGCGACTCGTTCGTGGTCGGCACCAACGATTACGCCGATACCGCCAACTCCGACATCGTGGTNNACCAATTTCAAGATCATGAGCGACGTGGTGGGCAAGGTGGTGCAGTACTCGCCTAACTGCATCCTCATCATCGTCTCCAACCCGCTCGACGCCATGGCGCAGGCGGCCTACAAGCAGAGCGGCTTCTCGCGCAATCGCGTGATCGGCATGGCTGGCATTCTGGACTCGGCCCGCTTCCGCGCTTTCATCGCCCGGGAGTTGGATGTTTCCGTCGAGAACGTCACCGCCTTCGTCCTCGGCGGTCACGGCGACACCATGGTCCCGCTGCCGCGCTACTCGACTGTGGCAGGCATTCCCATCACTGAATTGATGGATGCGGCCACCATCGAACGCCTGGTGAAGCGCACCCGCGACGGCGGCGCCGAGATCGTGAAGTATCTCAAGACCGGCAGCGCTTACTACGCGCCCTCGGCCGCGGTCACCGAGATGGTTGAGTCCATCCTCAAGGACAAGAAGAAGATCGTGCCCTGTGCCGCTTATCTGGACGGCGAGTACGGCATCAAGGGACTGTTCGTCGGCGTGCCCTGCAAGCTGGGCTCCAACGGCATCGAGAAGATCATCGAGATCAAACTGACTCCGGAAGAGCAGGCCGCCCTGCAGAAGAGCGCCGACTCGGTGAAGGAACTGGTGGGCGTCATCGGAGTGTAGTTTTCAACGGATGTGTCGTCCCACCCTGTCGCCAACACCGGGCGACAAGGGTGGGCACGCCGACAGCTTTGGAGGCTTTGTGGACTTTGTATCGAAGTTTGAACAGGAAAATCGACAAAGGGCCGAAGCCGAAATTCGGAAGACAGAACAAGCGGCGCGACAACGAGCGGATGCGGCTGCTCAATTTGGCCCGGTAATTACGCGCTTGCGTCCGATCCTGGAACAGAATGTCGAGGATGTCGCAATACGTTTGGGAATCGAATTGCGATTGCACATTGGTGCCGAAGCAATTAGCATCGCGGCGCCAACAAAAAGTATCCTTTTCGGGAGTTCGCCTTTCCCGTACTCCGTTTCGATCTCTAATCGCTCCGATGGCTTGCTCGGAGTGCGCGCCGAAATTGACGGGCGTCTCCCAGATCGCCCGTATGACTTGATGCCCGACAATATGACTTTTGGCGACTATTACGGCACCATTGAGACCGTCGCCGATGTCCAAGAAAGCCTGGAAGATCTAACGTCGGGTGACCTCGAACTTTTGTTGGAGTGGTTGGTCGGATGCGCCCGAGGCTCTGGCGTGCCGGTACTGCGCCTCAAAGGAACAGAGAGACTGGAAAATGAGCAGAGGAAACTAGAACGCAAGAAAAGGAACAGGGCCAACTCCGCCGGATGGTGCGCAGCCTTCGGTATTCTGAGCACTTTTTTCTTTCCCTATGCTGGTCCGGTCGCGCTCGTCTGGGCAGTCAGTATCAATTTTGTCCTGAAGAAAGCACACCAGGAAGAGGGCAAGTATCGTTCGCGCTGGGCGATATTCTTTGGGGTGTGCGGCTCGATCGCCTTCGTAAGACGCATCGCCATGTTGCTCTACTCTTAGATCCGCAGCGAGTACGCATGAATGGGATCCATTCATAAAACGTTACAGGTGCCCTGGACACACTTGAGCACCAGGAGCAGTTAAGCGCAATCAGACATGAATAGATAGAAGTAGAGGGTCGAAGGAGAGCAATGGCGACCAGAACGTGCGCAAAGTGCAATCGCGAAAAGGATATGAGCGGCGGGAAGATTTGCCAGAAGGGACATTTCTTCTGCAAGGACTGCGTGTACAGCGGCGTGGTGATTATCTCTGAAAGGAAGTACTGTCCGATCGACAAGACCCCGCTCAAGTGAACGATGGTCTCCCGGTCGTACGTTATATCTGCTTCTCAGGACTGACACTCTTTTCAGCGTCGTCAAATGCAACGTCAGGTGCAAAGAAACGGACACCCTGAGCCGGGTGCCCCACCCAAGCTTCCCTTGCTTGGGTGGGGATTTTGCAGATGCATTGAAGAAATTCGAGGCAAGCTAGACTGCAACAGCCACTTTCCTTGTAGCGCGACGAGCACTCGGTCCCGCACGGGATTTTTTGCGGCGCGGCCTGGTTTCCATTGGACGAACTGCAATGCTCGTCTGGAGATGCAGCCGGTCTGCATAACGCAATAGTTTCTCGATGCTCACCTGGGACATTCTTCCCTTCAGCAGATTGCTCACCGACGGCTGGTACTCGTCCAGAATATCCACGAGTTCCGCCTGGGTGTAGCCCTTGGCCCGCACGTGCTCAAGGATGGCGGACAAAATCTCCGCCTTGATTTTCAGTGCACTCGCCTCCGATGCAGAGAAACCCAGAGCATCGAGAATGTTCCCCTTGACGATATGGGTCGGCTTATTTTCCGCTGCGCTTTTCATGTGACCTCTGCTCCTGCAATCGCAGCAGCTTCCTTTATACAAGATTTACTATACAGGTGCTCGCCGGGCGCCCACCCAAGCTTCGTTGCTCAGGTCAGCGGCAACCCCAGGACCGGAAACCTCAGATAGGGCTTCTTAGGCCCTACCTGTGATATCCTAGGAATGGGTGAAGAAAGCGGGAAAGTCACGCAAGGTTGTGGACGAAACCACCCAGGTCCGGTGTGCTCTCGGAAAGGGGACCATACGCGAAGAAGTCTGGCAGGACTTCCGAGGTGCGGTCGTAAAGTACAACCTGGCTTTCGTTAATCACTCTCTTTGTGCCGAGGACCAGGGTAGGGTGCTGGGGTACGACAACAACCACGGCCATCACCATCGGCATTATGCCGGGGCGGAAGAGAAGTTCTCTTTTGTCAGCTACGAGAAGCTGCTGGAGCGCTTTCTAGACGAAGTGCGGAGACTGCGCGAGAAGAAGGAGCCGATATGAAGATGAAAATCAATACGGATGGATTTGAAGGTTACGCGAAGCGTGCCTTGGCACGCGCACACAAGCTCGATCGCCGGGAAGCTATCAAGCCGCAGATCACCATCACGTTCGACAACCCGCTCGCCATGGTCGAGGTGCTCACGGCGCAGCGTCTTCGGCTGGTCCAACAAGTGAAGACGAAATCATCGTCCATCACCGCCCTTGCGGCGTCGCTGGGACGTGATCCTAAGTCGGTACGCAGGGACGTGCTGAAGTTGGAGCGCGCGGGAGTTGTACGGACCCGTGAACAGATCAATTCGGGCCACGGACGCGCTAAGATCGTCGAATCAGTGGCCCGGCAATTCCGACTTACCGCGGTTCTTTAGCTAACTTTTCTTCATCATCAGATCCGCCGCCGACTACCCAAGATCGAGAGCGACCTTGACCGTAGTTTCAATCCTCTGCATGGATGCTAATGCCAGTGTGCCCAGCGGAGGGTAGATCACCAGTTGTTTCTCCACCGTGGTCGGTTGGTCACACTTCACCCACGAGTCGCGGTCCAAACCACCCTCTGCGGCCTTCAGCTTAGGACGCAGTGAAAACGCCTTGTGCTCGGCGCTGGAGATCGGCAGTACACACACGTCCAGAGAATGTGCGTTCAGGCTATCGCTGGAAATCACCAGCGCGGGACGTTCCTTGTCGAGGTC
>PLBW01000225.1 GCA_003135475.1 Acidobacteriaceae bacterium | reverse complement strand
GTAGGGATACGCGGCCAGCCGCAGCGGCGCGGCCCCGTGGTAGAGGAACGAGTTCATGGCGGTGACGGCGCGGCGATGCTGATAGTCGCGGACGCCCCAAATGAGCGCGAGACAAACCAGAGCGAAGATCGCTCCCGTCCGGCCTCGCGGGCCTTTGCTGCGCGCGCCAATTTCCTGGTTGATCAGTCCGAATAGCGAAGGCAGAACCAGCCCGGCGATGAGCGCAACCAGCATGATGGGCTCGATGATGGCAACGATGTCCCAGGAGTACCAGCGGAAGTCGAACGGTTCGAACAGGCGAATGCCGTACGCCGTCGTGTAGTCAAGCAGCAAATGGCTGAGAGCGGCCACCACCGCGCAGAAGTAGAGATATCCCCAGCGGATGGGCAACAGCGGTGGGGCTTCGGGTGAGCGCGCACGCGGAGGCCGCAGTCGCAACTTCAGACGATGGCCGAGATACACGAAGACCAGCACCGCGGCCGCGATCAACGGCACACCCACGAAGCTGTGAGTGATTCCGCGGTGATGCTGGAGCCCCGCGGTGGAGCTCTTGAGTGCCCAAAGCACATCGATATCAGCAGCCTCAGCGGCCAGCACCATCGTCAGCGTGGTGAGGGCGCTCTTACGATTGAAGCCGGCGCGTCCCATACACGCGCCAGTCAGCAAATGAGTGAGAGGATCCAAGTCTTTCCCCGGGTGGTTCTCGGCACAGCAAGAGAGCTATTGTACGCAGGCGCGAGCTGGAATGGAGGCAAGGCCTACTCGTCGCGCGGCGGGTGGGCATCGTCATGCACGGTTTTGCCTGCCAGCAGATCCAGCGCGTGGGGGAGAATCTCGATCACGGCCAGCAGCGACTCCGATGCACCGGTTGGGCTGCCCGGCAAGTTGAGGATGAGCGTGTGCCCGCGCACGCCGCAAACACCGCGGCTCAAAATGGCGTTGGAAGTACTGGCCATGCCCTCGGAGCGCATTCTCTCCGGAATGCCTTCGATCAGCTTGGAGCACACGGCGCGCGTCGCCTCAGGGGTGACATCGCGATCGGCAATGCCGGTTCCACCCGTCGTCACAATCAATTGGACCTGGTCGCTCAAGCGAACCAGCGCTGACTCGATGGTTGGCTGATCGTCGGGAACGATCTCCTGATGGGTGACATCGAACCCCTCCTGGCGGAGCAGCTCGGCGGTGGCGGGCCCGGATCGGTCGGGGCGCTCGCCTCGCGCCGAGGAGTCACTGATGGTCAAGACAGCGGCGGTTCTCATAATTCCTTATCTCGATTTTGATTTGTCGCGCTGGTAGTCGCCGCTCTTGCCGCCCGACTTGCGCACCAGCGCAATCTCGCGAATCTCGATGCCTTTGTCCAGCGCCTTGCACATGTCGTAAACGGTCAGCGCGGCGACCGAGGCCGCGACCAGGGCTTCCATTTCGACGCCGGTGACAGCAGTTGTGCGGGCGAGGCTGCGAATCGCGACTCCGTCTTTCCTCACCTTGAGTTGAACATCGACTTTGCTCAGCGGAACCGGATGACACATGGGGATGAGTTCCGCCGTGCGTTTGGCGGCCATGATGCCGGCGACGCGGGCGACTTCCAGCGGATCGCCTTTGGGATTTTGCGGCAGGGCGCGCATGACCGCACGGCCCATAGCCACGAAGGCCCGTGCTTCGGCTTCGCGCAGAGTAGGCTGCTTGGCGGAAACGTCCACCATCGACGCCCGCCCTGCGGCATCGTAGTGCGACAGCTTCTTCGACTTGTGGTTCCGCTTTGCCATCGCGCCGTCGAAAATCATTTACCACCCTTCGACTCCGCTCAGGGCAGGCTTCGACACGGAGGACACGGAGTTGTTGGTTTCTGTCGAGCTTTCTCCGTGATCTCTGTGCCTCCGTGGTTATTTTTCATTCCTATGGCTGGGCCACAGGCGATGTAGCACTCGAATCAGAACAGCAGGACCGTCACCACTTCTCCGGCAGCGAACCGCTCGCGGTCAGGTGGTACCACAATGTAGCAGTTCGCGCGGGAGACGGCCATCAAGTCCCCAGAGCCCTGCCAACGCACCAGTTCCACCTCCGGCTGCTGGTGCGTGCCACCCAGTTTCGCCGGCAGAAACCGTGTCAACCCTGTCTTGGTCGTGAACTCCGCTTTTAGACTCGCTTGCGCAAACGGCAACGGCTGGGGCTTCGAGCCGGCCAGCGCATCGAGCAAAGGGCGCGCGAAGAGTTGAAATGTGACCATGGTAGAAACCGGATTCCCCGGCAGCCCAAAGAAGGGCACGTTGCGGCCGTGAATCGCAACCTCTCCGAAGACCACCGGCTTTCCCGGCTGAATGCGAACGCCGGTAAACAGGAACCGCGCGTCGAACGAAGCCAATACCTGTTCGACCAGATCGTACTTGCCCATGGAAACCCCGCCGCTGATCAGCAGCAGATCGCTTTGGAAGCCTTTGCGTAACAGCAGGGCCAGTTCATGGGCGCTATCCGGTGCGACCGGCAGAATCACCGCTTCGCCACCAGCGGCATAAACCTGGGCGGCCAGCGAGTAACTGTTGGAATTGCGAATTTCGTTGGGGCCGGGCGGCAGGTTGATGTCCACCAGTTCGTCGCCGGTGGCGAGAATAGCAACCCGAGGTCGGCGATAAGCGGCGATCTCCGCACGTCCCACCGCGGCGGCAACGGCCACAATGGCATGGTTCACGCGAGTTCCGCGCTCGACCATGGTCGCGTTCTGACGCGCTTCCGATCCGGCCGGAACAATGTTCTCGCCTGCTCGCACCGGGCGACGAACGGCTACCATAGCGCCGTCTCGCTTGGCGTATTCCACCATCACGACGGCATCGGCTCCTGCGGGAACGGGCGCGCCCGTCATGATCTCGGCGGTTTCTCCGGCTGCAATTTTGATCGCGCTTTCTTCGACTGTCGCTCCGGCCTTGATCTCCCCGACACAACGCAAGCGCGCTGGCGTTGCAGCGACGTCGGCAGCCCTCACCGCAAATCCATCGCGTGTGGAGCGGGGAAAGGGTGGGAAATCGCGGTCGGCGCGCAAGTCTTCGGCGAGCACCAGACCGAGAGCGTCGAGCACAGACAGCATCTCGGGCTGAGTCGGACAGAGCGTGGCGGCGTACTGCTCAACCGTCTGTCGCGCTTCGGAAAATGACAGGAGCTGAGGTTCGGGAGTCATGGCCTGACCGGATTTTACCGGAGGGTAGGTCCAAAGTGGAGTCAATCGCGGCCCGTTTGCTGTGTATATACCACTACGGTATGCTGTATATACAAGCGAGGCTCAGCTTATGACTGTGACGATGACATCGATCCGGCTGGACACGAACCTGGCCGACGAAGCAGCGAAGGTCCTGGGAGTGAAATCCCGCACCGAGGCGGTGCATGTGGCGCTGCGGGAAATTGTGGCGCTGAGGCGATTCAAGGACTTGATGAGAAAGCACCGGGGAAAGCTGTCGTTCGCCGGATACGATGAGTGACCTTATCCTCTTCGACACCGCCATCTTTATTGACGACCTGCGGACGGGGCGCCACCGGGAGCGAATCGAATCGGTCAGCGGGCTGGTCAGAACGTCTTCGGTAGTGTTGGCGGAATTGTGGCGCGGCGCCAGAAAGCCGGCGGAGCGGGAATTTCTGCGGGCCCTGCAGCGCAATCATCCCGTTCTTACTCCTACGGCGGGGAATTGGCTGGAGTCGGGACAACTACTGGGGAAGATCAGCGCAGAGAAGGGATTTACCCCAGAAAAACTTCGCGACATGCATTTCGATGTGCTGATCGCCCTCACGGCTCGATCGAACGGCGCTCGCCTGATCACCACCAATCGTGCCGATTTCGAAATGATCCATAGCTATTGCAAGTTCAAGCTTGAAATATGGGGGGCCTGAGGCGAACGAGTTGAAGTTGAGTAAGACTTCTCAATTTACCCACGGCGGGGTGGAGTCGCCGTTTTTCTTGCGCACGTCGCGGGTGCTGGGATCGCGGAAGTTGCCGTGCTCGTCGAAGTAGTCATCGTGCCGGTAGTCGCTGCGATCGTGCTTGCGCATATAGACCTCGAACTTGCGGGCCGCGCGCTTGCGCTTCCAACGGTAATAGGAGTTGCGCAGGCCGAAGGCGCGCTCCGAGGCGGCGTAGCCGAAGCCGCGGCGGGGAATGAACTTCAGCCAGATGTATCCGAAGAGGGCGCCGCCCAGGTGCGCCGTATATGCAACGGACTCGCCCGGCTGATGCGCTGAGGACAGCATCAGATAGACCTGAATCAAAATCAGTCCCATGATGAAGTACTTAGCTTTGATGAGAAACGGGAGCGGAAACAGCATTATCTCCGAATTGGCATGAAGAATTCCGAAGGCCAGCAGCAGGCCGAAGATGGCCCCGGACGCGCCAACGGTGGGTACCATGGGGCTGGCGCCGAGTATCCGCGTGAAGGAAACGGCAATCGTGGTAAGTGCAGCCCCAACCGCGCAGAAAAAGTAGAACTGAAGGAAAAGACTGTATCCCCAATCCTGTTCCAGTTGCGCGCCAAACATCCACAGCCAGAGCATATTGAACAGGATGTGCAATAGGCCCGCGTGCAGAAACGCATATGTTCCCAACTGCCAGATCCACCCGCGGACTACCAGTGCAGGAACAAGACCAAAATGTATTTGTATCCAGCGTTCCGCACCAGCCCCATTGAAAACGCCAAGCAAAGCGGTCAGTAGGAACACAGCTCCATTGGCAATGAGTAATTGCTTCACCGCGCGGGTGAAGGGCGGAAAACTCATGGACATGGTCGACGAGCCGCGTGGCATGGCTTACTCCGTTCTATGCATGGCAAAGGCTGTGTCGCAAGCTCTGCCGTCCCTACGGGACTCGGTCCTATTTCCAACTCTACCCAGCGCTCAACCACCCCAATCCACGCAAAGGCGGCGTGGCTTGGGGACCCCGGTAAGCGCTGGGCTAAGCTCTTTCGCCCCTTCGGGGCTGCTTTTGTGGGCTTCCACACTCTGGCAAACCGATACAAGGTTCGCGGCAACAGCCTCCTCAGCGTTCCGGCAGCGGTACGATCGCCAAACTGCGATGGCCCCTGGCATCGAGGGCGCGTACAGCAAAGACTACATTGTCCTTGGAAAGCGGCAAAGTGGCCTTGGCGACATTACCAACCGGCTTTACATGTTGCCACTCGGCCGCGGTGGTGTCGCGCCACAGGACTTCATAGCCTGTGGCTAGTCCGCCGGGCGACGGCTCCCAGGCCAGCGTGGAATCGTTTTGCAACTCCTTGGTCAGCAGGCGCACATTGGCCGGCGGCGCCGGAGCCGACGCCAGCGACGCCAGGGTCGCCGCATTCAGACGTGCCACATGCGCGGTGTAATCGTAGTCCACGAATTTTGGCAGGTCACCGTATTCGATGCCGTTCTCGGTGCGCACGTTCTGGTGCTGATGGTTGTAGTTCTCGCGAAATTCGGTCAACCGCACCGCCGCGAATCCCTGCTCGTTGAACGAGAAGTGATCGCCGCCGCGCAGGTAACGATCGTGCCGGAAGATCAGCAGGGGGCTGAAAGTGGCGGGAGGCAGATACTCCTTGGCGACGGACGCTACATAGCGCGCCAGTTGCCGCGAAGGGCCGTCGCTCTCACCGCCCAGCGAACGAACCAGGCGCAACTCCTTTTCGGTCGCCGTGGTCGCAATGCCTTCGGAGAAGACACGCACGACATGCCGATCCTGCAAGGTGTCTCCCGGCGTGCGGTCGCCGCCAACGATATCGTTGTTCAACACCGCCTCAAGGTCCCAGCCGGCCGCTTTGGCCATCTTGGCGAAATGGGCGCTGCCGTATAACCCTTGTTCCTCTCCGGCCACGGTGAGAAAGATGATGGTGGCGGGAAAACGATGCTGGCTCAGCACGCGCGCGCATTCCAGGCTCACCGCCGTGCCGCTGCCGTCGTCATTCGCGCCCGGAGCGGCCCCCTTCGCGTCGTTGTTATCGCTGTCGCGGGAATCGTAGTGACCCGTCACCAGGACAATTCGACCGGCATTCGCAGGGTCGGTCCCGCGCAGCACCGCATAGACGTTGGTGATCTTCGTGGGGGTCGGAAGGCGCGGCCCCGGCTCTTGCGTAAATTCGTCAGTTTTCACTTCCAGGCAGCCGCCGCACGCTTTGGCGTAGCGTTCGAATTCGCTTCGGATCCACTCCGCTGCCGCGGTGGCGCCTTTTCCGCTGGAGGCCGGCAGGTCGGACGAGAGCGTCGACCGCGTCTCGAAGCTGACCAGCTTCTCGATGGTTTGCTGGATGCGCGCGGGAGAAACATCATGCAGGGCCGCAGCGATCTGCAGGTCCGGCGTTGCCGTTGAGATGCTGTCCGGCGGCTGAGAAAAAAGAGCAACCGAGAGGACGCTGGTCTGCATCAAAACCGCGATTCCGTTTAGGATTGAATTCAGAGCGGGCATGGGAACTCCAGGAACCTCAGGAAAGGTGATGCGTCTATTACTTGACGCTGCCAAGAGATTCTAAATATAAATGCAGGAACGTGCGGGCCTAATTCTGACGGCGCGGCAACATCGAGAACGGGGAGGCAATCGTCGTGGTTATTTGTCCTGAATGCGAGAGCGATCTGGATATCGAAGAAGACGAGGTTGACGAGGGCGAAATCGTTTCCTGTCCGGAATGCGGGACCGATTTTGAAGTCGTGGCCGTGGAGCCTCTGGAACTGACTCGCGTCGAGGAGGAGGACGAGGAGGAAGAAGAGGACGAGGAAGAGGAGGACGATGGCGACTACTGATCAGCCTCGCGCCCTCAGACGCGGAGTGTTCGCTGATGGTGCTTCCCTCCTGTTCCCGGTTTCGGCTGCCGCCGGGCCGCACGCGGTCCCGCCTGTTTCTCGTTTTGTTTAATCCGCTTCGCAAACCCGCGCTCCCGCTCGTCAGTTGATTACCCCATAGTTAGCACCCCATTTAGGGGATTCCCCAGTCTTCGCAGCGGTGCTATTTCTAAATCGGTTCTAGGATTGGTGTGTCCGCCGATACGGGTAGTGCGGGCCTTCAGGCCCGCGTATAGGGGCAGGAAGAAAGATCGCCTAAGCCGCTGAGGTCGTCGACCTCAGCGGCTTAGGCGGGTGTTTGGCCGCGGCGAAACGCGGCGCTGAAGCGCCGCACTACCCGGACAAACCGGACACTCTGCTGGCACCTGGGGGGTGTGTGATCAAGAAAAAATCGAAGTCGAAGCCGCACGACTACGAACGCGAGGCTGCGATCTGCAAGGCCTTCGCCAATCCCACCCGGTTGCAACTGGTCGCCATGCTGGAGCGCGGCGATCGCTGGTCCGCAGAACTACAAGCGGGACTCGGTATTTCCAAAGCGAACCTCTCTCAGCATCTTGGAATCTTGAAATCCGCCGGCCTCGTGGGCACACGACGGGAAGGCAAACAGCTTTACTGTGGCCTTTCCATGCCGGAAGTGAAACAAGCCATGACGCTTTTGCGCACCATGATCAGGATTCACGCGCGCTAATCGCCGCATGATCTAGCACAACTCGACTCCGCGCTGATAGAAAAACTAACCAGGAGCCATCTCATAAATAGCGGGGCGGTGCATTTGAGAGTCGCTGCTGATTTCGGCTTTAGCGGCTGAGGGACTGAAGATGGCGGGTGAGGACTGTGCCGTCGCTAAAGGGACTCGTCAATTTTTTCCACTCTACCCAGGGCTTACGAGTGTGCGTGAGAACCTCTGCCGTCCCTACGGGACTCGGGTCACATGTTCCACCTTACCCAGCGCTGAAGCG
>PLBW01000124.1 GCA_003135475.1 Acidobacteriaceae bacterium | reverse complement strand
CTAAAACCAAGGTCTTCAAGAACTTTATTGGCGGCGAGTGGGTGGAGAGCCGCACCGGTCGCACCTTTGAGAACCTCAACCCCGCCGACACCCGCGAAGTGGTCGGCATCTTCCAGAAATCCGGCAAGGAAGACGTAGACCACGCCATCGAGACCGCCAAACAGGCGTTCAAGAAGTGGCGTCTGGTGCCGGCGCCGCGCCGCGCCGAGATGCTGTACAAGGCTTCCGAGCTCCTGATCGCCCGTAAGGAAGACTACGCGCGCGACATGACCCGCGAGATGGGTAAGGTCATCAAGGAGACCCGCGGCGATGTGCAGGAGGCCATCGACTGCGGCTACTACACTGCCGGCGAAGGCCGCCGTCTGTTTGGGCCGACCGTCCCGTCGGAGCTGCCCAACAAGTTTGCCATGGCCATTCGCCAGCCTCTGGGCGTCTGCGCCATGATTACGCCATGGAACTTCCCCATGGCGATCCCGTCGTGGAAGCTCTTTCCCGCGTTGGTCGCCGGCAACACGACCGTGATCAAGCCCGCGCAGGACACACCGCTCTCCACCTTGAACTTCGTGA
Organism: Acidobacteriaceae bacterium; assembly: GCA_003135475.1. Taxonomy (GTDB): domain Bacteria; phylum Acidobacteriota; class Terriglobia; order Terriglobales; family Acidobacteriaceae; genus Bog-257. The sequence goes on along the minus strand of PLBW01000124.1, from coordinate 24,950 downwards.
AGACGCTGCATGACGCAGGCATTCCAGCAGGAGTGGTCAACATCGTCACCGGATTCGGTGGAGAAATCGGCACGCCGATGACCGAACATCCGGAGGTGCGGGCGGTTTCGCTCACCGGCTCGACGGCGGTGGGCCGCATCGTGGGACAGGAAGCGGCCAAGACGTTCAAGCATTGCTCGCTGGAACTCGGGGGCAAGAACCCGATGATCGTGCTCGACGATGCCAACCTCGAGCTGGCGCTGGAAGGCGCGCTGTGGGGAGCGTTCGGTACCACCGGTCAGCGCTGCACCGCGACCAGCCGCATCATCATCCAGAAGGGTATGTACAAGAAGTTCGTGGACGAGCTGGTGGCGCGCGCCAAGAAGCTGAAGGTGGGCAACGGCCTTGACGAGAGCGTGGACATGGGCCCGGCCATCAACTCCAGCCAGATGGAGACGGACCTGAAGTACATCAAGATCGGCAAGGACGAGGGCGCCAAGATGCTGTGCGGCGGACATCGTCTGGAAGGCGAGGCGTACAAGCACGGCTGGTTCGTCGCGCCCACCGTGTTTGCGGATGTCGATCCCAAGATGCGCATCGCGCAGGAAGAGATCTTCGGGCCGGTGGTTTCGATCATCCCGTGCGATGGTCTGGAGAACGCGATTGAGATTGCCAATGACATCGAGTACGGATTGTCATCGTCGATCTACACCAAGGACGTGAACAAAGCGTTCACCGCGATGCGCGACCTGTATGCCGGCATCACCTACATCAACGCGCCCACGATTGGCGCCGAGGTGCATCTGCCCTTTGGCGGCACGAAGGCAACAGGCAATGGTCATCGCGAAGGCGGCATCGGCGCAATCGATTTCTATACCGAGTGGAAGTCGGTGTACGTGGATTATTCCGACAAGTTGCAGCGGGCGCAGATCGATCGGCCGGAGTAGATCATTCCTATCGAGTGCCCTTATCTCTCGCCCGCCGGCGAGTAGGAGGGCGCCCACCGAGAACTTTCCTACGCGTCTTTGCTCTTCTCTGTCTGACTCTTCTCCTGCGGCTTAACCGTTGATCTCACCACCATGAACTTGTTCAGTATGTCGAACCAGAACGGCGCTCCCAGGGACAAGGCCAGAATGGTGATGATCCAGCCGATTAGCTTTTCCGACCAATAGAGACCGTTCCCGCCCGCTTCTGACGCCCAGCCGAACGGGATGGGTAGACTTTTCCCCAAATCAGCCAGGCTTTTCGCCTGCATCTTCAACCCTTGGTCACTGTTCGGCAGATTCTTTGGGTCTTTGACGTAGTTTTGCGCAAGGTCGGCCGTGGCCTGGCGCGCGGCGGGATTGTTCCAAAGTGTTATCGCTACGTGAAGGGTGTCGACGTTCAAGGCGAGTGTTACTACCAGCGCGATGGCTAGCAGGAAATTTTGCGCCCTGCGTTTGTACCATCCGGATGCGCGGTCCATCGAGTCGTTGTACCAGTCCTCGACCTTCTTTTCGAACTCGGAGAGTTCGCTTTGCGTGCTCGCAACCAAACTCATCAGGGCCTCTTTCGTCGGGTTATCAGGAAGAGCCGCGACGGCTTTGCGAACGTCATCCAGGGACCGCGGAGCGGTCGCATTGGGCGGCGCGACGGTATCGATCAACGCCGTCGCGAATGTGCTCGAGGGAATGTACGATGGAAGCCCTACTTGCTTGAATTTTTGACCGGCCATTGACAATACGGAGGGAATGTCAGCCAAGGCGCCGGCTGCAGCTGAAGGATCTTTGAAGAGTCCCCTCACCAGTCCATGCTCGTAAATTGCCTGGACAAACTTCTTGCCCTCTGCGTTTTTACTCTCCGAGAAGAGGCTGTTGATCCCGGCGACCAGGTTCTTGGCGCGGAGAGAAAGGAGGGCAGCGATGCCCTCGTTCACGACCGAACAAATCAGGCTGAAAAACAAGTAAACAAACACTATTCCAATGGCAACATCGACAATCGCGGTACTAGGCATGGCGCATCCTTTCGTATCGTAAGGATCGAGTGTTTCGGCAGAGATGGCCGCGGATGGTTTCCCACTGGCTCAAGCGGCCCCTGTCCGCGAGCAGTGCTGCGTGAGGTCGAGAAGTATAGCCCAGCACAACGCAGCGCGGAAGCGATATTTTTCTGTTTGCAGAGAATCACTAAACGGTGGATTTGGTGCAGTTTTCCTAGCCGCTAGTCGGGGTTTCCGCCAAGGGCCGCGCTGGTTCATAATGAACGGTTCCGGCAAGTCTCATAAGCCTGCTACGCGGAGCATCATTATGGCTACTCAAGAAATCTCCAAAGCTGTGGCCGCGAGCCGCATGGCCAACGTGCGCTATGCGATTCGCGATCTGGCCGTCGTCGCCGACGAGGTGGCGCGCGAGGGTCACAAGCTCCTTTACCTCAACATCGGCGATCCCTGTAAGTACGACTTTGCTACCCCGCCGCACATGATCGAGGCGGTGCTAAAGGCTATGCGCGACGGCCACAACGGCTATGCCGATTCGTTGGGCATCAAGCCCGCGATCGAAGCCATCCACCGCGAAGCCGAGCGCAACGGTTTCCGCGAGGTCCAGAGCATCTTCATCGGTATTGGCAGCGGCGAGGTGATCGATAGTTGCCTGACCGCGCTGCTGAACCCGGGCGACAACGTGCTGACGCCAAGTCCTGAATATCCGCTGTACGGCGCCATCATGGCCAAGCTGGATTGCCCGGCCAACGCTTACGATCTCGACGAAGACAACGGCTGGCAGCCCGACGTGGCCGACATGGAGCGCAAGATCAACTCGCGCACCAAGGCCATCCTGCTGATCAATCCCAATAATCCGACGGGCGCGGTGTACTCCCAGCGCACGCTGGAAGAGGTTCTGGAACTCGCCCGGCAACATGGATTGATTATTTTCGCCGACGAGATTTACGACAAGCTGATCTTCGATCCGCGCGCCAGGCACATCTCGATCGCGACCCTGGCACAGGATGTTCCGGTGGTGACCTTCAACGGACTTTCCAAGGCGTATCTGGTCCCCGGCTGGCGAATCGGATGGGCAATTGCGACCGGACCGCGAGATGTGCTGCACCCTTACATGGAGGCCGTGCACCGCCTGCTGCGCGCGCGGCTGTCGGCACCGCACCCGTTTCAGCATGCCATCCGCCCGGCACTGGAAGGCCCGCAGGACCACCTGGTTGAGGTTTGCGACAAATTGCGGCGCCGTGCCGAGATCACCGTCGAGTGGGCGAAACGTACGCCGCGGGTGAAATTGGTAGCGCCTAAAGGCGCGTTCTACGCGCATCCATCGTTGGACATTCCCGAGGATGACCTTGCATTCGTAACCGACTTGCTAAAGCAGAAGCATGTGCTGGTGGTGCACGGCTCCGGCTTCGGCGAAAAGGCTGGAACGCGGCACATTCGCATCGTGTTCCTGCCGCAGGAGCCCGTGCTGATTGCAGCGTACGAGGCGATGTCAGAATTTATGCGGGAGCGCTATTCGTAGAAGTTGAACTGGGCCTTCAGGCCCGCGTGCGAGCTCTTTATATTTTTGTCATCCCGAGCGAAGCGGAGTCGAGGGAGCTGCTTTGCCGCCGCTTTCAGCAGCCTGTTTAGCGTTTGCACAGATACATGGTTGACATCCACTGCCATATCCTTCCCGGCATCGACGACGGTCCGAGGTCCTGGGAGTTGACCGCCGAGATGTGTCGCGTGGCCGCCCTCGACGGCATCACGCACATCGTGGCGACCCCGCATTGCAACGACGAGTTCGCTTACGACCGTGACCGCTACACCGAGATGCTGGGTCAGCTCAGCGACGCGGCCGAGGGAAAACTGACCTTCAGCCTGGGCTGTGACTTTCATTTTTCCTACGACAACATTCAAGACGCGCTCGCCCATCCGCGGCGATACACCATCGGCGAATCGCAATATCTATTGGTGGAATTTAGCGACTTCGGCATCCCGCCAGAGGTAAAGCGGAACCTGCTTTTCATCTCCAGCAGCGGCATGGTTCCCATCATTACTCATCCGGAACGCAATCAGCCGCTGCTGAGTAAACCTGAGATGGTTTTGGAATTCATAGAGCAAGGCTGCCTGGTGCAGGTCACGGCTAGTTCTTTCACGGGATACTGGGGGAGCCGCTCAAGAAACATGGCCGAATGGCTGCTCCAGCGCCAAGCCATCCATGTAATCGCCAGCGATGCCCACGACCCTGCGCGCCGCCCACCGGTGCTATCGGAAGCTCGTAAAGTAGTCACGAAACTCGCGGCAGCCGAAGTCGCAGATGCGCTGTTTGTGCAAAATCCGGCGGCCATTGTGGACGGAGAGAGCTTGCCTGGCCCGGCGGGTGCGGTTGAGTTGGACGACAAAGTTTAGAGCAGCCGGCAAGCCGCAATAGCGTCGCCGGGCCGAGGCGATGAAGATTATTGCGGTGGGACTCACCCCTATGCTTTAATGAAATTACCTCTCAGATCTGGTGGGTGGAGAATTCATGCCGCCCTACAAGGTCTTATTTCTTTGCGATGACTGTGTTGCGAGCGCTCCGGTCCTGGAAGCGCTGCGTATTGGTGGATTTCGACTGCGCATCGTCCACAGCTTTATCAAGTCAGCGTGCATCCCGGCGAACGAGCCGATGTCATCGTCATCTTGAGCCCGCATCACGCCAACGCGTGGATTGCAAGATTGAAGCTGCTTGCCGGCGTTCCCGCTCCCGTCGTTCTCCTGTGCAGCGGATCAGAGCCTCTGACGAACATGCCGCCTCCGGTTGATGCAGTCTGCCACACCGAATCGCTCAAGTCCGTCCTCAGCGCGGTACTGTTAGCTGCTTCGTCTTCGTCGGTACCGGTTCAAATGCTGTACCCGCCGCTTGTCGCGGGATACCGACCCATCTGACGATAGGGGTTCTTCGGCTCCGCTCCGTCGAAAATCATTCACCACGGAGGGCACGGAGTTTTAGTTTCTTTAGAGTTTTCTCAGCGATCTCCGTGCCTGCGTGGTTAATTTTCATTTCTAGGGGTGCGCCGCAGGCCCATGTGACACTCAGATGACAGTCGAAATCTAGCGCCTGACGGCTGACGGCAGAACGCTAACCGTCCACGCTTCACTGCTAGCAACGCTAGTCTTCCTGCTTCAAGAACACGTGGTTAATCATCTGACGCATGAAGTGGCCGCCGAAGCCGCCCGCACTGGCTGCCAGCAATTGTATGAAGGCCCCATACACCTGACCGCGATCGTGTGGCCATTTCACGATGAAGTGGTAATAGGCAAGCACAATGGGGACGCCTACCCACACCAGCAACACCCAGCGCCAAGGCTGCCGCGACTTCCACACGCCCAGCATCATGGTAGAGGCGAGCACGCAAAGCGCGGTGAGTAGCGCATCGTCAACTGTCTGATTGACCCATCCGGAGAACAGGCCGAGCAGGATGGCGACTGCGTACACCACAAAGCTGGTGCGCGACGTCGAGGTGCGTTGAAGCAGGCTTGCAGTCTGGACTGTGCTACGCAAAACATCTGAGTGTAGCAGAGCAGACGACACGAGTTCAGGCGATGAAGCCGATGAAAAGGTTAGCTTTCGCTCTTAGGCTGCTCGACGGTATTCCCTTTTCGCACGCGGACAAGAACGCATGTGGCGTTGTCTTCTCCGCCACCTTCATTGGCTGCGTCGATCAGGGTTTGGCAGGCAGCTTCCAGCGATGGCAGTTGCAGCAGAATGGCGCGCATCTCCTGGTCGGCTACGTGGCGCAGTACGCCGTCGGTGGTCAGCAGTACGACGTCGCCATCTTGCGCTGGAAACTCGCCAAGGTCAGGAAGCGTACTTTCTTCCGTGCCCAGGGCGCGGGTAATGATGTTCTGCACCGACGAGTGTTTGGCCTCTTCCAGGGTGAGCAACCCGCGGCGTACCTGTTCCATCACCAAGGAGTGGTCTTCGGTCAACTGCAATAGTTGCCCTTCGCGAAACAGGTAGATGCGGCTGTCGCCCACGTGGGCAATACTGCAAACGCCATCGAAGAAGCGTGCCGCCACCAGCGTAGTACCCATTCCTGTCATGTTTTTATGCGCTTCCGCATAATCCAGGATCGCATCGTTGGCCTTCTTGACGGCTTCGGCGAGCAAACGCGCGCCGGCCGGCGCATCATCGAGCAAAGCGTTGTCCTCGACTTTGGGCGCGCGCTCGCGAAAATACGTCAGGATGGTGTCTACCGCAATCTGGCTGGCAACTTCGCCTGCGGCATGGCCGCCCATGCCGTCGCACACCACAAAAATGCCCAACCGCTGGTCGTATCCGAAGTTATCTTCGTTCGACGGGCGCACCCGTCCTACATCGCTGCGGCCAGCAACCTCTAATGTTAATGACATTCGGGCAACAGTTTACCCCGTCACGCGAAATCGTGCGAGCACCGAGAGTGCCACGACGCGCACGTAAACGCGGCTGGCACAAAGGAGCTAGTAGTCAGTAGCCAGAAGTTACAACTGGCTACTGGCTACTGACTAAGCTGTTTCCACGAACGCCAGCACGAGTTCGCGCTCGCGCGGGCCGTCAAGCTCGATCAGAACCACCCGCTGCCAGGTTCCCAACAACAGCAACCCCCGATCTAACATCAGCGTCAGCGAAGTTCCGATCAGGGCAGACAGGATGTGATCGGGCGCGTGCGCCGGGTTGTGGGGATGGCGATACTCAAGCTTGGGAATGAGGTGCTCGAAGGCATCGAGCATGTCCAGATCAGTTCCGGGGTCAAGATCGGCGGTAGTCAAAGCGGCCGTTGTGTGCAGCAGACTCAATTGGCACACTCCGGTCTTGTCGCCATACTGCTTCCACAGAATTGCCTCAAGCTGCTTGGTGATATCCACGATCTCGCGCTTCTTGTGGGTTTTGATCGTAAGCCGATGCATGACTCACCTACTGACTGGGCGTGAACAATTCCAATCGCACCCGCCACGCCACTGAGGAGTGCTGGAAGTCTAACAAATCGAAGAGCACCATTGTCTCCATGGAACTCCCGGTAGTGTCCTAAACTTGCGTTGCTGGCATTGAATTTCCATCTTGTAAAATGATGGCATGGCCGATGAAGAGATTGTGAAAATCTTGCATGAAATCCGCGATTTGCAGAAGACGCACGTCGAACTTTACAAGCAAGCTCTGAGTAACCAACAAGAAGCAATGGAGATGCAACGGAAGGCGATCCGCCGACAAAGAATATCGCTGCTGGTCTTCGCTATTATCGTGTTTTTGGGTATCACTATCTCAGTGATGTACCACTGATTAGGCGATAAAGATTATGCCAGTAGCTCGGCCAGAGTCCATGGGTGATCCGCAATGTCCGCTTCCATTGCAGGGCTAACGCACAAGCTCTTGTGTATCCGGCAGAAATTGTAATACGCGAAGTGCAGAACGCAAGCCGCTTTGTGGTTGTCCAGCTTCTTCGAGAACGCATTGGTCAAGCGAGTAAAGCGCCGGATATTCATTCACATGTTTAGGTTCTGTCGCTCGACGTAAAATTCAAAACAGCCCACTACCGATCTCCCCACGAAAGTTGACAGGAGGCCTGCTGCGGACTACATTCCAGACGCAAGCTGTGTGCTCGCCTCAACCCTTACTCTGGCGTCCCACCATGCACCTCGGTTCTACCGACTTTCTTTTTGGAGATTAATACTCATGAACTCGCGTAAATTTCTGCTTGGGGCACTTCTGGCCGCACTGGTAGCTGGAATGGTACCGTCAGGCTGGTCAATTCAGACTGGCGAAACGAATGGCAAGATCGCCTCCCGCGTTCTTGCTGAGACCGCAAACGGCGGCTCGACCGAAGCTTTGGTTGTGCTGACTCAGCAGGCCGACCTTAGCGTGGCTGCGACCTTGAAGACCAAATTGGAAAAAGGCTACTTCGTAGTTAATTCGCTTCGCACCGTTGCCAACCGTACGCAGGGCCCGATCCTGAGCCTGCTGCAGCAGCGCGGCATTTCTTATCAGTCTTTCTACATTGTCAACATGATCAAAGTGACGGGCGATCGCAACCTGATGGAAGAGCTTGCGGCGCGCGCCGACGTGGCTCGGATTGATGCCAATCCGACCATTCACAATCCTCTGCCAACCGCCCAGGGGATGGATACGACTCTCCAACCCACTGGCGTGGAATGGAACGTTCAGAGAGTGAAGGCGCCTGATGTCTGGGCTTTGGGCTTCCATGGCGAAGGCCTGGTAGTTGCGGGAGCCGATACCGGCGTGCAATGGGACCACCCGGCGCTCAAGAATCAATACCGCGGCTGGGACGGCCACCAGGCGAACCACGACTACAACTGGCACGACGCCACCCCCGACCACTCACCAACCCCCATTGACCCGCATGGTCACGGAACCTTTACGGTCAGCGAAATGGTGGGCGATGACGGACTAGGCAACCAAGTCGGCGTGGCTCCGGGAGCGAAATGGATTGCCTGCCGCAACATGGATGCCGGCGGCAACGGCAATCCTGCGCAATACACGGAGTGCTTCCAATTCCTGATTGCGCCTTATCCCATCAGCGGCGGCACGGGAGATCCTTCCAAAGCGCCGGATTCAGTCAACAATTCCTGGACCTGCCCGCCCAGCGAAGGCTGCTCGACCTATACCCTTCAGAGTATTGTTGACGCGGTACGCGCGGCAGGAATTTTCAATGTCATGGCCGCCAGCAATTACGGCTCTGCCTGCTCTACGATTCAAGAGCCGCCTGCCATTTACGCCAGCTCGATCGATGTGGGGGCCCTCGACTCCGGAAACAACATCGCCGGCTTCAGCAGCCGCGGTCCGGTTGTCGCGGACGGCAGTAACCGCACCAAACCTGACTTGTCGGCCCCTGGGGTGAACATTCGTGGCGCGGCGTCGGGAGGCGGCTATACTTCCGGGTGGTCGGGAACGTCCATGGCTGCTCCACACGTAGCGGGTGGCCTTGCCCTGCTGTGGCAAGCCAAGCCCAACCTGGACGGAAATATTGACCAGTCCGAGTTGAAGATGGAACAGACAGCCCAGCACCTGATCGACGTTCAGGCCTCGGGATACTGCCGTGGTCCGAGCTTCCTGAAGGACAACACGTTTGGCTATGGACTGCTCAACCTGCTAAGGGCGGTGCAATAGAAGAAACGATCTATTACTTGAGCCAGGTTGATACAACCTGGCTCATCTTTCGCTCGGGTTTTCTTGCCATCTCGATTTCGGGTTCAATCCATTCGCTAAAACGCAGCGCCGGGAATATCATCGCCGCTCAGGAGGTGATTGCATGAACGATTGGGCGAAACGCCTGGCGGATGAAGTCAAGAAGCAGCAGGACCAGGCAACCTCTGACAATGCCAAGTTTTTAGAAAATCAACGGTTAAAAAAGGAGTTCGGCCCGGTTCTGTGGCGGGGTGTAGTTGCCGAAGTAAAGAATGGCTGCACCGCGATGAATAGGGAACTCAGGAGCAATGTAGCGGTAGTGGTGGATACGTCTGAGAATGAACTGAACGTTCGCAATGAGAACATACCTGAGCGGCGACTGGCCTCTTCTTTCGATGTCGAGAAGGCTCTCGTTGCCTGGGATGTCAGGCCGCTTCGGAGCGGAGGGGCGGCACAGGGACACTATGAAGTCGCAGTTGACAAGGATGGTAAGGCGCAACTTTACCAACAGGGGCCTCACGGTGAAAGCTTGCTTGTGGAACCTTCTAGTTTTGGGGAAATAGCGGAACGAATGCTCGCCTTTCTTTTTAGGGACTGAGATTGAATGCTATGAAGAGTCTTGTGGTAAGCAAAGCGAAGTTTGATGCCGTACTGCGCCGCCTGAAAGTTTGAGTTGGTGGCCGACGGCTCGCGCCTGTCGTGAATATACCGAGCAACCCACGGACCACTTCCTACGCACCAGATGAGCCGAATCCCTTCGCGCCGCGGGCTGCATCGTTCAGTTCGCCTTCCACAACCTCATGGGCAAGAAACGGATGCTCAAGCAGTTGGGCAATCTTGTCGCCTTTGCGGATGCAATACGGCTCGTTGCCCAGGTTTTCCATCAGCACAATGATCTCGCCGCGATAGCCGGCGTCAATGACTCCGGCATTGCACAGCAGCCGCTTTTTGGCGAGGCCGGACCTGGTCTTCACGATGCCTCCCGCCGCCGGCACAAACTCGATGGCGATGCCGGTATGCACCCCGGCTGCGCCGTGCGCCGCAATGGTGAGGTCCTCGGAAGAGTAGAGATCGTAGCCGATGTCCTCTCCGGGGTGGGCCACGGTCGGTAGAACAGCGTCAGGCGAGAGCCTCTTCACTTTCAGCATGAGTCCCCATTGTGCCAGAAGTGTTCACCACATGCGAGGAGGCCGGTCTGTGGCAGAAGCTTCTCGACGCACGCCTGAGAGAGATTATCATTCGGCCCGGATCACTTACGATAAGGCGATTTCGCACGAGCTGCCTTATTTGCGACGTGGTCTCTGCTTCGCCGATACTGACCGAATGATAAGTGTTCCTCTTCCGTTTGTCGGCAGCGGCATTTTGGCCATTCCCACGGCAGCGGCGATCAGCGCCTCGACCTCGAGACGAGCCAATACCCCTGCCGAGTCAAGGCGGATGAACCGATTTTGATGACCAGAGCCGAGCAGCAGTTTGTGCGGATCAGGAAGAGTGGCACCACAATAGGGAAAGGAAAGGCCCACTCCGTTTGCTCCGGCAGCGAGCGAGACAATGGAGTCGGAAGGTCGCTCCGTCGAAGAGTAGCCTATGACGAAGAAGTTGTAGTTATCGTAGACCAGTTCGTTCGCACTGGGAAGCCGTTTACGTAGCGCCTGCCGCAGACTGCGGATTAGCGCTTGGTCGTTCGGCGAGAATTTGTTAATGAAACTTTGCAACTGCTTTTCCGCCTCATCCGAGGCGTGTCGGGCGGTCTTTACGGCTGGTTTCATAGGACTTCTCCCAATGCATTTTGCCAGAATTGATAACCGGCGGATCAAATGCTGTCTTGCCGTAGATCATAGCTGTTGTGACCAGCCCTTAGCACAAGTGACCGCGGGACGGCGCCCGTATCCGCCGCTGCTGTTCCCGTGGTCGCCGCCTGCACCCTCGGGCACAATCGCCACTGCTAAGCTACCCCCATTTTGCAACTGCACTAGAATGCACCATAGAGTGAACTCATGAGCCCCAAGTCCGAAGAGCTGTTGCGGCCGCGCGATGCTGCCGCCGTTCTGGGCGTCAGCTACGCCAGCCTCAAGCAGTGGATCTACAAGGGCAAGCTGCGCACGGCAAAAACCGCGGGCGGACATCATCGCATTCCACAAAGTGAGATTGACCGCTACCTCTTCAGGTCCCTCGGCAAGCAACCCGGCGAGAGGCGCGCGAGTTTCCGCAGCATCAGTGGGCGCAATCAACTGGTCGGACGCATTGTCGAGGTCCGCATCGAAGGACTGCTTGCGCAAGTGAAGCTTTCGATCGGAGGACAGCACATCACTTCCATCATCACCGCCGACGCAGCCCGCGAGATGCGCCTCAAGCGCGGCGACAAGGCCGCGGCGCTGGTGAAGTCCACCGAGGTCATGATTATCAGGGTGTAGTGCTCCACCTAGGCCGCACACCGGGAGAGCCGCAAAAATTCAAAACGGAATCGTTTCAAGACGCGGGCAAGAAATGCCGGATGGCCGGCGGAGGACCGGCCATCCGACTGGTTGCTTACGGCAGGTAATAGCGGAAGGAGGTGAAGATCATGTTCTCGACGGCGTTGGGAGCGCCGCCCACGCCGGCCCAGGTGTTTCGGATGACATACGAATACTGCGGGCCGAATTGGAAGCGGCCTTTCTCGCCGTTGTAAGGCTTGTACCAGAAGCCGACGGTGGCCTCCATCAGGTTGCGGGTGTCGCCGGTGCAATTGGCCAGACTGCCGGGAGTAAACCCGTTTCCACCTCCGGGCACGACCTCGGTTTCGCAACCTGAATTCTTGAATAAGGGCGAGCCGTAGCCGACCCCCTTACCTTTCGAGTCAAGGTAGGCGGCGCGTGCCACGAACTCGGCGCCGAAGTTGGTGTAGATATCCATCTTCTTGGCGTGGAATTCCAGCGTGCCCAATGCCTGGTTGCTATGGAGCGTGGCCAACGTGCCGTCGGGCTTTACCGTCAGGTCAGGAAGGGTGGAAGTGCCGTAGCGTCCAACGCCGGGACCGCCGAGATAGTGGACGCCCAACTCAACCTTTTTCTGCGCCATCATCCAGCGGGCATTGGCGCCGATGCCGCCACCCCAGACCGAATTGTTATACGCGCCCGCCGCGGTGGGGGTTGACAGGGTAGCGCCCGGGAAGACGCGCTCCCGGAAATCGCTGGCCACGCCGAAGATTTCATAGTGTCCGAAGCCGGGTTCAAAGGCGAACTTGACGACGTAGTCGGGCGTCAGGTTCCAGGAGTAGTTGGCGGTTGGGTTGTAGAGGCCGCCACCCACGCCCGGACCTCCGACCACGAAGTTGGCAGCGTTGCCATGAGCGGTCAAAAGCACCTCGGCGTTCTCCACGGAGGCGCCCAGCCAGGCTTTGTTGTTGAAGTTCTTGGTCACGCGGAAGCCATACTGCCGCGCCCAACTGAAGCCCACCTGGTACTGCGCATCGATGGTGGAAGGTAGCGCCTCGGACCGATTGTCGAGCCCCTTGCGAGTCTCGGTTACCAGGCTCCACATCTGGCCGCCGGTAAAGGTCCAACCATTGTTAAACGCAGCCTGTCCCCACAACTGGCGCTGCCGCATGGTGTAGCTGTTGCTCTGATTGTTGTTGGAGGTCACGCCCGCTGACAGCCAGTCCATCTCGTAATAGGCAGTCGCTTTGACGGTGGCCAGATTGCCTTGGACCAAAAAGGAAAGCCGCGACTGGCGGCCGGAGCCGTAGAACTCGGACGCCTTGGAATTCGACGCCCCACCGAACGGGATGGTATTAAACGGGGTATTGACGTCTGCGGTCAGGGCATGGGAGCGCCACGCCGTCTCTGCCGCCAGGAATGCCCCCGGAGTAATGGTGACTCCCTTGTAGTGAATCGCCAGCGGGCTCTCCAGTCCAGAAATGCGCTTCTGCGCCTCCTGTAACTCATTCACGGTGTTGCCAGAAACCGTCGTCAGATCGGCGACGTCATGTTGCAGCGAGCCCATGTACTGCTTATCCAAGTCTTCGGCCTTGGGGACCGCGGCGTTGGCAGTCTCTTGTGCCTGCTGGGCTGTCGATTGCGCCTGGCCCACCTGCTGCTGCAACTGCTGAATGGCCTTGTCCCGGCTTTGGATTTGCTGCTGCAACTGCTGTATCTGTTGCTGTTGCGCGGAAATGGCCTCTTTCATGTCCTGGAGCGTTTTCGATACCGGAGTGGAACTGCTGTGGCGGCCAGTCTTCGGTTTCGGACTCGCGGACGGTGTTTGTGCGACAACGCTCGTCGTGATCAGAACCGCGAGCGCTAAGGCTAGTGGTCGTTTCATTTTCTCTCCTGATAACTCAGTGGGGCAGATGAATTACAACCAATTTCGCGAACCTTGGATCGTCGATGCCAGCTGCAATTTGTTGATTTAGGTTCCCCCGAATCGTAAGTTGGAAAAGTTACAAGCTTGTGAAAGCCTGATGAATGTTCCACGAATAACCCAAGGTCTAACCTGCTGAGCACGGGGAAGCCAGTCGGGCTCAATCTCCGTTTTCTGCGGGCCAGCCTGGTAACTCATATCCGGGCAATGAGATTCATCTTCCTGTAATGTTTGTTCTCTGTGCTCGCAGGGAAACTGGTCCAGGCTGCCTGAGTGCGCGACCGGGTATTGCGGTTGAAGCATTGCGGTTGAAGCATTGCGGTCAGAGCATTGCGATCAAACCAAACGCGGCAGTCAGAGTTTTGCGGATCCGGGATTTTGCCGGTGGACGACTGGCGAGTTTGGCGCAGTTGTTGCTGCGTTGTTATAATTCAGGTGCCGCAGTACGTTTGTTTGCGCACTCGCGCCGCGTGGCCAGGTAGCTCAGCTGGTAGAGCGCAGCCCTGAAAAGGCTGGCGTCGGCGGTTCAACTCCGTCCCTGGCCACCATCATTTCAAAACACTTAGCGGCACAGAGCCGAAATCTTCCACCCACGGTTTCACCCAGGATAATCACTGCATTCGCCCTGGCCCGCTTGTTCCGCCTTTTCCCATCTTGCACCCGCCACAGGTGGTTACTTTCGTGCGGGAACATACTTGACATCACAGACGCCGAGCCACTTGCCGGTCATAGGATTTCATGCATGGACATCAGCATGAGTTGATTAGCGAGGCCAGTTCCGCCTGAAAGGACGGCAATATCACATCAGATCAGATCGTTCAGGGAAAGCCGGCCGCCCGGCAGACCGTCAAGAGCAACACTATGCGCAACATACCGCGCGCGGTCGCAGGTAGTCAGTGTGCAGCGGCAGCTACCATCATCCTTACGTCTATGGAGACATTTCGAGGTTGCGACGGGCCTCAGAGTAGCGGGTCGATGCCGGCTATAACGTCGTCAAAAGGAATCAAAACTCAGTCGGGCTGTGTTCGTGGCTAGGATTTCGAAAGCGCCTTGCATCCCTCTGCAACGGGAGAAGCTTCTATGCTAGAACCTTCCCGCTACATATTTCTTCTTGTGTTGGTCAATATCTGCCTGAGTGGCGGGTGCGGTAATGGGACCACGCTCCCGGCCCCCAGCAGCTTCACAGCGGTGGTTTTCTCGGATGTTCACTTCAATCCATTTTATGACCCATCCCTTTGTCCGCGCCTTGTCGCAGCGGACGCCAGCGGGTGGGCCAGTATTTTTGAGACGTCGAGCATCACAGCGCTTCCGGCATGGAATAGCGATACCAACTACCCTTTGCTTGTGCTTGCACTCTCAAGCATAAGGCAACACTTGGGAGCGAGTCCGGTCATTATTTATACCGGCGACCTTCTTGGCCATAACTTTTCAAACCAGTTTTACCAATATTGCGGGAGCAGCGACGTTGCCGCCATGCAGGCCTTTAGCGACAAAACGGCGGCCTTTGTTATGCAGCAGGTGAGGTCGTCGGTCGGAAACATTCCCGTCGTGTTCGCTCTTGGAAATACCGATTCATACACAGGCTATGGACCGGACGGCACCTTTCTTTCCAATACGGCGGAACTGTTTTATCGGCAGCACAGGCTCCCGCTGGCCGGATTACTTGTGAAACCGGCTCCCTTGAAAAGAGCCACAACTCATTGAAACAGGGCGATTACCCTGGGTAGCCTTTTCATGCTTGGTTGTGACGGGATACCGTCATGCTGACCTGTTTGCGACATCTATCCACGGAAAGCCCAACGTCCCGATCGTTCGTCATCCGGGTGTGAGCACATCTCCGGTGCGCTGCCAACACAAGCCGGGAAAACACATTCCGAGCTGCCTGGCTCCTAGGATTATTGCTTTAATATCCAGCTTGCTATTTTTTCCATGGCGGCCGGAGACATGGTCTCTTCGATCTCGCCATACTCGCTAGGCAATCCGGTCTTGGCGGTCTGGAACAGATGATTCAAACCGGGCAGTTCGTCGGCTTCTGCGTGTTGGTTGCCGCCCTCTTCGAGAGCCTTTCGGATCGCAGGTAAATTCTGTTTCGGCGGGACCTGCACGTCCTTTTCGCCATTGATGGCGAGCACCGGACATTTCACTTTCCGCAGCGCCGGAGCGGGGTCATAGGCGATGAAGTAGCGGACCCACGGCGAAGTGAGTTGCTTGATCGTGGGACCGATTTGCGCCTCTGGAATCTTGCCTGCCAGCTTTTCTCGCAGGTCTTTCTCCAGAACAGCATTGTCTTTTTCTTGTTTGACCAGGGTCACAACTTCGCGCTCCGCGGTAGCATTTTTCTCCGCCACGTCATGGCTCGCGCCACTGGCTTCGGAAATCAGTAGTACCTGCTCGACCAGGATCTCGTCGCCCGGCACGCCCGGCCCAGCCATCATCACGATGAATGCCACGTCGGCATTGCGGGCCGCCACCATGGGAGCGATGAGGCCGCCCTCGCTGTGGCCGATCAGTCCGATCTTATGAGCATCCGCCTCAGAGCGCGTCCTGAGATACTCGACTCCCGCTTCGGCGTCGGTCGCGAGGTCCGCGGTGGTGGCGTCGGCAAGGTTCCCGGTGGACTTCCCCACGCTACGGTCGTCCACCCGCAGCACAACGATGCCTTTACGGGTGAGGTAGTCCGCAAGCACGAGAAACAGTTTGTGGCCGAACAAGGTTACGTCTCGATCGTGGGCCCCCGATCCGGGAATCAACAGCACGGCGGGAAAAGGACCTTTCCCCGGCGGTATGGTCAGTGTGCCCGCGAGTGTGACACCCTGGGCCTTTTTGTTGACGTACGAGACTTCCTCTTCGCGGTACGGATACGGCTTGACTGGGGCCTGCGGCCGGGGGCGACGTTCCAATTGCGACACATCCTTAACGCGCTTGACTACCAAAGGCGGGTTGCGGCCGTGCTGTGTCCATGTCCCGTCAATCGTCGCCAGATCCGGGCTGATTTTGCCCTCGTAGAGGATGTCTGCCTGCTTCATTTCGATCTTGAGCGACGAACCAACCCGCGTGATGGCAGTCATCGGAATCCCCGCCTGGCCCGTGTCGGGGCTATCGATCGTCCCGGTCAGGCCATCCGCGGTATTGAGGATGTGAAACACGACCCGCAGCTTCATACCATTAGCTTCGAGGGTACCCAGCCAGGCGCCATCAATATCGGAGGGCGGGCCGGGCCTGGGCTGGGCCTTCACAGCGTTGGTCGCACGCTTGAAATCAAGATCCAGGAACGCACCTCCTTGCGACCAGGAACCAGATATCTTCGTCCCATCCGGGCTGAGCTTACCTACGTATGAGCCCTGGACCTTGTCCACCTCGAATTTCAACTTCGAATTCTTGAGCGAGACAGAGCTGACGGGCAGGCCGAAAGCGCGCTGGTCAACGCTGTCCATGGTAGCCTTGAGGTTCCCTTCGTTGTCTTTGGTAATGTGGAGGA
Organism: Acidobacteriaceae bacterium; assembly: GCA_003135475.1. Lineage (GTDB taxonomy): Bacteria > Acidobacteriota > Terriglobia > Terriglobales > Acidobacteriaceae > Bog-257. The sequence goes on along the minus strand of PLBW01000124.1, from coordinate 8,039 downwards.
TGATATGAAGCTGTGTCGTGCCGGCATTGAGCAAGCCCTGCCAATCACCGGCGATATCCTGGCTTTGCGCCATGCACACGGCAGAAAGAATCAAAGCGGCGATTGCGATTATCTTCTTGATGCTTCCCCTCCTGAATAGTGCATCCATGCATAGAGCCCGGTGCCAGTATGTTTGCGCTCGTTGCCTGTTATGGCCTCAGTAATCAATAAACAGAATTTTTGGGAGGCTCCCCACGCTGGCGACTATATACCTCTCCGAGGGTCCCATCTCATTTATTTCGTGGCTGGCTTCAGGGCACTGCCTGGGTCGGATAGTTGTTGCGAAATCGTCATCTCACCAATGCGCCGCGCCGGGGCAATCCTACTCATTTATGCCCCGCACAACCTCCAATATCTCCGACTCCACCAGGACGCGGCTGGACCGTTTAGCCAGGTCCAGTATGGCCTTCACAATCTGGGGGGTGTTCGGAAGATCTCGAGTGCTGAGATAGCAGACAACATTGGAGGCGCCCGACATGGGACCTACTTCGATTTCCTGCCTTCGGCCAATCCATGCCGCCGGCACTCCCGAATAGACCCGGTCGGCCAGCCATGCGTCACCTTTCTTCTGGGCTTTGATGACGGCGGAGGCATGAACTCCAGTGGCGGTGCGGAAGGCGTCGCGTCCCACGATGGGCATATTGATCGGCAGGGGAACTCCGGTGGCTAAGGAAACCGTTTGCACGTAATCCGGCAAGCGCGAAAGATCGTCGTCGCGCACGCCCAGCAGCTTGAGGTTGACCAGAAGCTGCTCCATGGGAGTGTTGCCCACGCGCTCGCCGATCCCAAGCGCCGTGCCGTGGACCCGGGTGGCGCCGGCCTCGATCGCCGCCAGACTGTTGGCCAAATCTAAACCGCGGTCGCGGTGACCGTGCCAGTCAATGCCCACCTCGACGCCGAGTTCCTTGACCAAAGCTTTCACCCACGAGACGAGATTCCACACACCTTGCGGAACCGCGGCGCCGCAGGTGTCGCACAGGCAGAGGCGCTTGGCCCCGACTTCCACCGCCACGGTCAGGAGGACGCGCAGGTGCTCAGGCGAAGAGCGGACGGTGTCTTCCGTAACGTACATTACCTCCAGCCCTTCACGGACCGCGAACCGAATGGCCTCCCGCGTGTGCCGGACAACATCCGATAGCTCCCACTCCTCGGCGTACTGGCGAATGGGGCTGCTGCCAATGAAGACGCAGACCTCAATGGGCACGCCGGTCAGTTGCGTGACCTCGGCGATGGGTTGAATGTCCACCATCAGGGTGCGTGCGGCGCAGTTGGCTCGGATGCGCAGCCGCTGGTCGGAGATCTCGCGGCACAGGCGCAGCACGGCGTCGCGCTGATGCACCCCAGCGCCGGGCAGGCCAACATCGGCAGTCTCGATGCCCAGGCTTTCCATGAGGTGGAGCAGTTCGACCTTTGTGTCCAGCGGAGGATCGGAGACGGATGGGCTTTGCAGGCCGTCGCGCAAGGTCTCGTCGTCGAGCATGACGTGACTCGGATAACGCGCCCTTCGCGGGCCGGCCTCCGCCCAATCGTGGATGAGTGTGCTTTCTTGGCCTGGGTTCATGGTGTCTCCCCAGTCACGAGGTGGCGCTTTGGGCTCGGCCGAATTCATGGGCCCGCCGCAGAAGGTCGTCTGCGCCTTTGTCATCCCCTTTGCTGCGCCGAATCATGGCGAGATGGAACAGGCTACTCACTTCTCCCACGGCTTCATCGAGACTGCGCCGGAATTCGCGCTCGGCGGCTTCCGTTTCGCCCCGCCGCTCGTGAATCACGCCAATGTGGTAATTGGCCATCAAGTACTCTGGCGTCAGCGCGATGGACTGTTTGAATTGATTCGCGGCTTCTTCGAGCTCCCCGGCGTGAAACAAGGACACCGCCAACCGATAGTGCGCGGCGTTGTAGTTCGGGTCAAGCTCCAGGCAACGGCGGAAGGCACGGATGGCTTCCGGCATATTGCAGCGGTGGTACCAGGCAACACCCAGATCGTAATGCGCCAGTACAAAAGTGGGAGCTGCCGCCACGGCTTGCTGATAGCGCTCGATAGCCAGGTCGAGCGTGCCTTGATGGAAGTAGAACGTGCCTAACATGTGGTTGGCCAGCACATGGTTCGGCTCGGCTTGCAACAGGTGCTCCAGTTGCTGACGAGCTTCGCGGCTGTGGCCGTCTTTCTCTTCCACCAGCGCCAACAGCAGTCGGTGATCGAGATAGGCATCGCGCAGGAATAGCCCGCATTCGGCACAGAATTTATCGTCCTTCGCAGCCGGCCGGCCGCACCGGGAACAGCGCAGCGCGGGCTGCGGTTGAGCGCTTTGTGCTGCGGGCTTCGTGGCCTTTCGAGCAGATTTCTTTTTTGTCTTTTTCATGGCAAGTCTCACATGGTTGTACACGGGTTGCAGCGGTAAAGCCGGCCTTCAGATGCATTACTCACGGGCACACCTAATCTCGATTGTCATCCTGAGCGACGAGCGCAGCGAGGAGTCGAAGGAACCCTTTGGTCGCCAGCAATCCCAAGGTTGCTGCTGCGCAAGCGGTCACACTCTGATTTCTTGCAATTATAGGGATCCTTCGACTCCTCGTCCGGTCGCCAAGCGACCGGACTCGTCGCTCAGGATGACAGTTATAAAGGTTTTTCACAGCAATTGCTAAACCGATCTAGCTTTCGGCGGAATCTCCCGGCCGGGTTGGATCCAGAGCGCATTCCAGGCAGATCCTGGCGGAGGGCTTGAACCCTTGACTGCGGAAGAAGCCCAACAGGCCAAAGTCGTCCCAGGAAACTTCGGTTCGCAAGGTGGTGATTCGCAGCGCCCCCAGATTGAGGCGCAACTGTCGCATCAGCGCCTTACCAACATTTTTTCCGCGAACGCGAGCATCCACCGAAATTGCGTCAATGGAGGCGGAAGGCTCTGCCACCCCATATTCACCATAGTAAAGGGACCCAATGACGAAGCCTACAACGCGGTTGTCCAGTTCCGCAACGAGGGAGATTTGCAGGCCTGCCTGGGTTATGCTGCGCTGGAGCATGAGCTCGAAATAGCGCGGACGGCGGCGTCCGCTGGCCGCAGCATCAATCGCCACGATCACGTTCAAATCTTCCTGGCGCATGGTGCGCACCAGCACCGCATCGGTCTCCAGTACACCTGTTTCTTCCATGCCGTCTGTCGCCATGGTTCTCCTCCCAACTCGCTCTAAGCGCCGCCTCCCAGGAATTGGCCCGCGTCCACGCGCAGAATCTGGCCAGTGATACGGCTTGCGCCCGGACCGCACAAAAAGAGCACGGCGGCGGCAACATCGGAAACCTCGAGCAGACTGCCCAGCAGGGTTTCCGCTTCCGCGGCCTGGCGGATGGCCGCCGGCAACGCTTCGGTGAGTGGTGTACGAACCCATCCGGGCTCGATCACGTTCACCAGAATTCCAAAGCGACCGGTTTCGCGGGCGACGCTCTTGGCCAGGCCCAGCAGTCCCGCCTTGCTGGCGGAGTAGGCCGAGGTGCCAAACTTGCCGCGCGATCCGTTGATGGAGCCGATCAAGACCACGCGCCCACCCTGCCCCTGGCGCATCAGGGGAATGGCGTGCCGCAACAGCAAAAAGGCGCCGCGCAAATTGACCGCCTGGATCGTATCCCAATCCTCGACCGTAAGCTTCCAGACGACCGCCTCACGGGAAATTCCGGCCGCGTGAATCACCAGATCAAGCCGCCCGTTCTGCTTGAAGAACTGCTGCACGGCAGAGCCCACGGAATCGTCGCTGCGCACATCGCAATGCAGCCAGGGGATGTTCTTGCCGGGCGGTGGCGCGAGGTCGAGAGAAGTTGCTACCGCGCCAGCTTTTTGCAAACTGCGAACGATGGCGCTGCCGATTCCTCCCGAACCGCCGGTCACAACCGCGTACTTGCCTGCCAGTTCGTTGACGCCGCTCATGCCGGCACCTCCGCATGACGGGCCAGCATGCGATGACGATATGCCCCCCACAAAGCTGCTCCCAGCGCGCCCGCATAGATGGAGTCGGGGTGGGTGCGAACTTCCAGGTCCAGACCATCCTCGCGCGATTTCTCCTGCAACGCCTGTGCCAGCCCGGTATCCGCGGAGAGACCGCCTGTAATTGCGACCTGACCATGCGCGTCAATCGCACGCAGCAGCTTGGTGTAGCGGCCGGCCATGGAAAGATGAATGCCTTTGAGAATATCGGGCGTGGTGATTCCCCGGCTCACCATGTTGATCACATCCGTCTCCGCCAGGACCGCGCAAATGCTGCTGACCACTTGAGGATTGCCGGCGCGGCAAGACAGAGGGCCTACGTCCTCCAAGGCTATACCGAGGTAGCGCGCAACATTTTCCAGAAACTGGCCCGAGCCGGAAGCGCATTGGCCGGTCATGCGATAACTGAGCACGCGGCTGCGCTCGTCAATGCGCATGGCGCGCGCGTGCAAGGCGCCGACGTCGAGGACCGCGCGCACCTCCGGCATAAGAAAGATCGCGCCCCGGGCGTGCGTGGTCATGCCGTAAAAGTGTCCGCGGCGAAAATCCACCAGCTCGCCTTCGCCGGTGCTGGCTACATAACAAACCTCATCGGCAGCCACGCCAGCTGCGCAGAGAGCCGCCTGATACCCGTCATTCACTACCTTGCGCAACTCGCGGCGGCGTATTCGCTCATTGACCAGCGCCAGGACCTCGGTCTCACCGCCGGTCGTCAGCAGGACCGCAATCTTCACTGCGCTGGAACCCACATCAACGCCAGCGGTGATCTGGTCGTCAACAGATCGAGTCCTCGACGGGATGGTAGTGGTTGTCATAGGTTGGCCTGTGCAGTGCGCCGGGCGAACAAAGCCGCGCCCAGAGCGCCGGTGTAAATGGAATCGGCGGAAATGTTCAGCGTCCGCTCGCCGTAATTCTCCTGCACCAACTGGCGCAGTGCGTCCACGGCCGCCGGATTGCGGGCCACCCCGCCGGTGAAGGTGAACTCGTCACGGACGCCCCCAGAGCGCGCCAGCAGCGACATGGCACGTAAGATGATGGCGCGATGCAGCCCCGCCACGATGTCCTCACGCCTCTGGCCGAGGGAGAGGCGTTCGCGCAACTCCGCACCGGCAAAGACCGTACACGTGCTGTTGATCTTCACCCGGCGCGTGCTCTGTTGGGCAAGCGGTCCCAACTCATGCAACCCCAGGTTCATTTCATCTGCGATGTAGCCCAGGTAACGCCCGCATCCGGCAGCGCAGCGGTCGTTCATCTGGAAGCTTACAACCAGTCCGTCGGCGTCCACCTGGATTGCCTTGGTGTCCTGCCCCCCAATGTCCAGCACCGTCCGGCTGCCTGGAAACATGGCATGCGCGCCCAGCCCGTGACAAAGAATCTCGCTGCGAATCTGCTCCTTGGGAAAAGGCAAGCGCTGGCGGCCATATCCTGTGCCCACGGTTCCGGCTTCTACGATCTGCGCGCCGCAGGTCGTCTCCACCACCTCGCGCAGTCGCGAAGCCTTCTCTTGCACCGCCAACGTTGCGGACGCCAGAGTAGGCTCCAGTGCACCTCGCAATTGTGTTTCGAAGCTACCCTGAGTCGTCGCGTTCTCGACCACGAGGATCGCAGCGTCGAACAGCCCGCACAGCATGTCGAAGGTGATTCCGCGGGGATCGCTGTGCTGTTCCGCCAGTTGCATGTAGTCGGCAGTGGCGAGATCGCGGAAGAAGTCGCTCTTGCGCACCGCCAATTCGCTGAAGTGCAACCCGGCTCGCTCGACCATCTCATTCACAATGCTTTCGAGTGCAGTATTTAGTTCGCGACGATGAGCGCTGTGGCGAGGATCGCCGGCGGCGCGGAACAATGCTTCCCGCAATCGCGCGAGTTGGTCGAGGTGCTGCCGAAACCGGAAGTTTCGCTGCAGAGAGGAAAGGAAAGCTTTCTCGACCTGGGCCAGGGCCGGATCGCCCGTGATCGCCTGCCGGGTGAGCGTGAAACGAGTGCGGACCATAGCTTCCTCCCGCACCACCTGGCAGGCGACATCGTAATTGCTGCGGCTGTTGGTGATGCCGCGGCCAATCACCTCGCCGGCGTCGTTTAGCACGACTGCCTTGGTGGTGGTAGAGCCGAGATCAATGCCGACATAGGTCCGTAGAGCATTCATGCGTTCACGCCGGTGCGCTTTTGTTCCAGCATCTGCAAATAGCTTTCAATGCGGTTCTTGATGTTCGCGGCGGAGAAGTAACGCGGGTCCACCAGGTCGCTTTCGATGAAGCCGCCGGGAACGCCGGTACTCTGCTCCAGTTGGCGCAGCAGCAGGAGCTGACCCACGCTAAAGGAATTGCAGCTCTTGATACTGTTGATCATGAAGCCGTCGGCGCGATACTCGCGAATGTATCGTTCCAGCAATGCCAGGCGAGTGGGCAGACCGAGATTGGTGTAACAGCCCATGCAATACTCGGCCAGCGTCTCCAATGGGCGTTTGGGATCGTGGCGGAAGCCGCCGTCGTACAGACCTCCAACCTTGGTATAGCTGCTGGCCACTACCACCGCGCCTTCGTCGTAAAACATCTTCCAGAACTCACGGAAGCTGGTCCAATTCGGCGGACCTTCCATGACCAGGCGATAACGTTCCTTCCCCTGCGATCCCTCCGGGGTCAGCGGCCCCAAGCCTGCGCGCAGACGAGCCTCCACTTCTTCGCGCAGGACGCGGTAGTACGACACGCCTTCAGCGGTCCCACGAAATGCGGTAAACATTGGCCCGATGTAGTACACGCCGCCGAAATAAGCGTCGATCGGCGAGGGCACNNGGAATCACTTCCGTGCGCAACTGCTGAACGATGTACTCGACATGATGCGGCAGAATGCGGCCTTCCGATTGGTAGGGAACATGGAGCATGGCCACCGGGCAGTCGTATTCCTGGCGCAGCAGTTCGAACCACTTCATGAAGGTGAAACAGCCGGTATAGGAGAGCAGCAGCAAATCCGGTGGCGGCAGCCTTTCGCCGGTGGGACCGATGTTGCCCTTCTTCAGCATTCCGATGTCGCACTTCACGTAAGTGCAGACGTCTTCGCTGTGGCCGTGCTTCTCCGCTTCCGCGATGTAGTCACCCGACAATTTCCTCATGCCGGACTGAAGTGCGTTGATTTCAGGCAGGACCGGAAGCAGATCGAAGGAGCGCAACAGTTCCGTGAGGTTGCCGGGAACGAAGGTATAAACCACTTTGCGGCCCTCTTGCGGAGCACGCGACAGCGCACTGTAATGGCCGGCGATCATCTGCTTTTGCAGAGACATGCTGCGTTCCTTGCCGGCTTCAGCGGGGACGCGAGGGCTGGGGGATGCAGCAGTCATGCTTGGCTCCACAGGCGGATGGAATCGGAGAATGTGCCTGTCTGCTCACGGATGACCGCGAACTGGCCGGTGTCTTCGGAGTATTTGAATTGCGTGTGGGGAATGCCCTCGCGGTCGAGGGCTGCCACCAGCATGGGTTGCTCCAGCAGCGCGGGATCGCAGAAACTGGGCGCACAAAAGATGACTCCCTCGGCGCGATTGCGCCGCACAGAATCTACGAGTGCGCCACCGTGCTTGCCTTCGGGCAGGTAGCGTGCGGCAGTCTCGACGCTGCGGGTAAGGAAGGCCTCGACCAGCGCTTGCAATGGATCGCCATCGCACGAGATGTCACCCATGATCCATCGCAATCCGAGAAGCAGGTCGTCATCCACGACCCAGCATCCCGCGCGTTCCAAGGTGAGCAGCAGACCCAGCGGCGGCTGCTCGCAGAAGGTCCCTACCAACACTACTCGGCTCTGATCACGATCGCGGCGGTCGGTTTCCAGAGGCGCCAGCCGCAGGTATTGCCGCAGCAGCGCGGTGTGATCTTCGGGTGGAAGGACGTTCGCTGCCCGCAACAGCACATACACCTCAGAGGTCGGGTAGATCCACGGCTGACGGCTGCGGGCGCGATACAGCTCGCAAATGGTGGAGCGGTTTTCGTTGTACACGGCGATGCTGTGCCGCAGGGCGTCATCTTCGATCGGGCGGCCGCTCAG
>PLBW01000205.1:1747-22220 GCA_003135475.1 Acidobacteriaceae bacterium | reverse complement strand
CTGGCCTTCATCGACATTGCAGTGAAGCTGAAGGCGGCGGCGCCCGCGGCGAGCACGGCCCGATGAGCCCGGCGGAGAATTTTTCACAATTCTTAACGTTGTTTTCACACAATCGTCACGTTCGCGTGTGTTATTTTTAACGATTCAGTAACAACTATCTCTGTTTTGGAGAATGTCACATTGGCGAAAGACATGGTCCCCAAGCGCATCTTCCTCACCAAGGGCGTGGGGAAACACCGGGAGCGGCTCACCTCCTTCGAATTGGCGTTGCGCGATGCAGGCATTGCCGCCCAAAATCTGGTGCGCGTGTCGTCCATCTTCCCTCCCAACTGTAAGCTTATTCCGCGCAAGGACGGACTGCCGTACCTGTCGGCGGGAGAGGTCACGTTCGCAGTGGTGGCGGAGAACTCCACGCGCGAGCCGCACCGCCTGACGGCGGCCTCGATTGGACTGGCGATTCCGGCTGACCGCAGTACCTATGGCTATTTGAGCGAGCATCACTCCTTCGGCGAGACCGACGACGTCGCCGGAGACTACGCCGAAGAGCTTGCCGCCGAGATGCTCGCCACCACGCTCGATGTGGAGTTCGACGCCGACAAGTCATGGGACGAGAAGAAAGAGGTCTATCGCTTGTCGAACAAGATCGTGCGCACCGCTAACATCACGCAGAGCGCCGTCGGTGACAAGCGTGGACGCTGGACGACGGTGATCGCGGCTGCAATATTGATCTTCGAGTAGGCGGAGAGGCGTGAGCAGAATTTGTCAGGATTCGTTGGCTGACCGATTCAGCTTGGGATCACACACCGAGATGATGATCACTCGGTCCTGGCTGTCAAAATCGAACTGAAGACCGGAGTCATAGTAAATCCAGGTCTTCTTCCGGTTTGCAACGCGTACCGGTCCACCTTCACACTGGGGTTTACCCAGCACGTTGATCACTTTGGTCTTAGGCGTGCGAAAACCGATTCCATCGATGCTGATGGTAGGTCTTCGAGAGTGACCCTCCACATTTTCATCATAGAAGAACAAGCGCTCGACTCTTTGTCGCGAGGCGCCAAAATCAACGTCAATCCCTTGTTTCCGATAAACGTAAAAAAACTGGTCTGCCAGTGGACGCTTCTCATCGGGTCCCCCGAGAACTGATTCGATATCGTTTACCGACTGACCCACATGCAGATCTGACGTGCCCCTTCCCGGGATGATACGACCACCCTGCCACGGCTTTATCGTCCGGGCCGTCGCATAGGAGCTGAGACCATTTGTCGCAAATCGTGAATGCATTAATGCCGTTCTCCCTGCCGGCCGTGCGGTTCTGATTTTTCCGCTCGCTTCTTGCTTAGGTGCTTCACGTGGGCTCTCAGTTTGTCCAGCTCCAAAATGTCCGCCGGGGTCTTATTGGGCTTCCTGCTCAACTCTTTGAGAGAACCCTTGACGCTCGTGAGGTGCTCTTCAACGGTTGCAACACGCTTCGGGTTCCGTTTCCTGACATTTCTTTGTCCAGAGGTCATTACCTGCTCTCGATACAGCAAGCCCTCCAACTAAACTTACTAAGCTCTCTCAGCTAAGAATGATGTTGGGAATGATTCTCTCACACCTGGGAAACGGTGGCCAAAAAGGCGCGATTGCTCGCGCCTTTGTCTATCTTACGACGTGAGAGTCCTCTACTTTTTTGGCTCCAGGATGATTTCGCGGGCCAGGCGATTACCAATGATCTCGCGCCAGCTCGCGCGCTCCTGGTAGCCGGCAATCATCTTCTGATCGTTGCTGTTTAAGGCCTGGTTGGCGACCGCCTCGGCCTTGTCCTGGTTGGCTTCCATGCTCGCCAAGTCTTTGTATTCCGTCATCAACAGGATGTCGAAATCGTTAGGACCATGGGCCTCAGTCGCAATGACTTTGTAGTCCAGGATGAGTCCGGCCTTCTTCAACGCTTCATGTTCAGCTTTCCAGTCAGTGGCCAGCCATTCCATGTACTTCAGCCCGAGGCCAGGCTTCGCCTTTATGAAGGCGATGTCCCACACCGGACCGTCGTGGAACGGCCGCACGGGCATTTGAGCGAGTGATAGGCTGGGCAGCAACATCGCGGCGAACGCCAGCACCGCGACAACGCGAATCATGTTCTTCATCAGTTGGCTCCTTATTCTTCGTTTGGTGAGGTATCGAAGTGATAGCTGTGCAGCACCGCCCTGGCCGCCACTTCCACGGCCCGGCAGTCTTTTCGTTCAGCGCAGGCCAACTCGGCCGCGCAGCATGAAAGCGGTAAGCGTGTAGCGGAGCCCGTGTAGATTAAGAAAACATCGAGGTAAGAAGGGGGTACAGTACTACGGAAAGGAGCTCAATTACAACTTCAGCGGGACGAACGGCGGGAAATCTTCGCGGCTAAACCACGTGCGAGGGATGAGCGCCGGCTGAGTCGAAGGAGTCGGCCGCACCAATCGAACCGCAGATCCTTCGATCCGGTCGCCGTGGCGAGCTTCCTCAGGATGACAATGCCTTGGTGGTGACTAATTGCTAGTTGCTAGCCGCTTCTTCGCGAACTCGTCGCCGGGCTGCCAGCCTACTGTTGCCGGCTGATTTGCGGCCTGCCATCCCAGGGCGATGCCAAATTGCGCCATCACCGCGTCGCCGCGGAAATCCATCTCCGGATAGTACTCGTCGCTGGGTTGGTGGTAGTGCTTGGCAACATAGTCGCGGGCTTGCTGCTTACCCCACTCCGCGTCATGACCCTGGTACTTGTCGCCTTCGTTAATGGCGAACGCCGGCACTCCGGCGCGCGCGAAGCTGAAATGATCGGAGCGATAATAGTGCCCTGCGCCGGGTTGCGAGTCCGGCACAATCGCCAGACCAAACTCTTTGGCGGTACGTTCGACCGTGGGATAAAACGTGGTGCGCTCGGCGCCTGAAACGTTGACCTGTTCCGGCACTCCGAGCGGGGGCAAGTCATCGTAGTTCAGGTCGAGCGAAATCTCCTTCGCCGGAACCGGCGGATGCAAGCCCAGATACTCAGAGCCGCGCAATCCCTGCTCCTCCGCCGTGACCGAAGCAAAGTACACCGAACGCGCGGGCGATTGCGGTGCTTGGGCAAAGGCGCGCGCAATCTCCAGCAGAATACCGACACCCGTGCCATTATCTTGCGCACCGTTGTAGATGTTGTCGCCTGCCATGCCGGGCACGATGCCCAGGTGATCGTAATGCGCGCTGTAGATGACGGCGCCGCCCTTCAGCTTAGAATCGGAACCCTCGCGCTTGGCGATTACATTGCTCGACTCAAACGGCCGCACCGTGCTGACGATGTGGAACTTCAGCTTGGCCGGCAACGTGACCGCCTTGAAGCCCGGCTTTTGCGCCGCCGCCATCATCTCGTCCAGGTTCATGCCGCACGCCGCGGCAAGCTTGGCCGCAACGTCAAGCTGTATCCATGAGGCGACCTTCAACTTGGGAGATGGGTCGTCACGCAAATACGCCCGCTCGCCCGACCACGAGTTGCGCACCACGTTCCAACCGTAGCTGGCCATGTCGGTCTTGTGAATGAGGATGACGCCGGCGGCTCCCAGGCGCGCAGCCTGTTCGTACTTGTAGGTCCAACGGCCATAGTAGGTGAGCGCCTTGCCACCGAAAAATTTGGGATTGTCCGAAGGCGGCTGGTTGACCATCATGAGCAGCACCTTGCCCTTCACATCGGCGTCCTTGTAATCGTTCCAGTTGAACTCGGGAGCGTCGATGCCGTAACCCATCCACACGATGGGAGCGTCCACGTCGTCCACCGTCTTGGTGGTTTCGTCCATGGCGACGACGTCCACGCGGTTGCGCAGGTTCATGGGCTCGCCCTTGTCGGGAAGGAGAGCGAACGTGGAGCCATCCTGAGTGGCAATGCCCAGCATCGCCACTTTCTGCAGATAGCCGCCGTTGTCGCCGGCGGGCTGCAGTCCGTATAACGCAAACTGCGTGGCAATGTACTCGGCGGCGATATCGCCGCCACGCGCGCCGGTGCCGCGGCCCTCCAGCAGATCGCTGGCCAGAAACTTCACGTGCGCGCGAATCTTCTCCGGATCGACGGCGGCCATGGCCTGTTCCGCCGCTGGAGAAAGCGCAGCCACGTGCGGCACGGGAATCGCGGGCTTCGCGGAACTCTGAGGTGCTTGGGCCAGCAGCGGAACTGTTATCAACGAAAGGATGAGGGCGATGAGTGCGATTCTGCGCATAGAGGAAGTCTCCATTGGAGTCAGGGATGAAAGTAGAAACTCATCATTCTACGCGAAAACGGGGAGAGTAAGTGTCATGCTGAGCGAGCCTTCGCCGGGGTCAGCGAACGCGAGTCAACGCACCCCTATAGTTGCGCCGAGCTTTATTGCGCTATAAGGGTCCTTCGACTCCTCGCTGCGCTCGTCGCTCAGGATGACAGACAGAAACGCAGATCCTTCGACTCCGCGCCCGCCCGACCCGCAAAGGATGCGGGTCGGAAAACCTTTGCGGGCGCTCCGCTCAGGATGACAAATACCGAGAGCAACCGCGTTCTCCGCGTCCTCCGTGGTGCAATCTGCGATTGGTGGCTACCAGACCCGGCAGGCCGGTTTGCGCATCATCGGCGCATCCGGCTTGCAGTTGTATGCCTTCTGGAACTCGGCCATGTTTCCGACCACGCCGTTGACCCGGAATTTGCCCGGCGAGTGCTCATTGACTCCGGCCATCATGCGGGCAAACTCAGGACGGTCATTCTCGCACCACACCTGGCCCCAGCCGACGAACAGACGCTGCTCGGGGGTGAAGCCGTCAATGGGCTTTTGCGGAGTATCGCCCAGCACGTCCAGCAGTGCCATGTCGGCAATGCGCAGCCCGCCGTTGTCGGCCGTGTTCTCGCCCAGCGTCAGTTGTCCGCGAACGTGAACGTCATCTACCGCGACGAAGCTGTCATATTCGTTGACGACGCACGCCTCTAACTTGTCGAACTGTTCGCGGTCCTTGGGAGTCCACCAATTGCGGAGATTTCCCTGGGCATCGAACTGGCTGCCTGAATCGTCAAACCCGTGGGTGAGTTCATGGCCGATGACCGCGCCAATGGCGCCGAAGTTCACCGCATCGTCAACCTTGGGATCGTAGAATGGCGGCTGCAGAATGCCCGCCGGGAAGTTAATGTTGTTCTCCTGCGGATTGTAATAAGCGTTGACCGTGGGCGGTGTCATGCCCCATTCGCTGCGGTCCACCGGCTTGCCGATCTTATTCAACTGCCGCTTGAACTCGAATTGATTGGCTCGCATTCCATTGCCCAGCGCGTCGCCGCGGACGATGGTCAGCGTGCTGTAATCGCGCCATTTGTCGGGATACCCAATCTTGTTCTCGATGTGCGCCAGCTTGTCGAGCGCCTGCTTCTTGGTCTCTTCGGTCATCCACGACACCTCGGTGAGGTCGGCCTTGAGCGCAGCTTCCAGCTCATGGACCATCTTCAGAGTGGCGGCCTTGCTCGCGGGAGGAAATTCTTCGGCCACATACGCCTTGCCCAGGGCCTCTCCCAAATCTCCGTTGGTAAGCTGCACGCAGCGTTTCCAGCGGGGACGAAGCTCCTTGGCTCCAGTAAGGATTGTTCCGTAGAAGGCGAAGTTTTCGTTGACAAAGGCGGTTGGCAGCAACGGCGCCCCATGATGTGCCGTCTGCCAGCGAAGATAAGTCTTGATGTCTTCCAGATTGCTGGTCGCCACCAGTTGGTTCATGCCCTTTACGAAATCGGGCACGGATACATCAAGGCTATCGAAGCTGGGACTGGCAATAGTAACGAAATACTCTTTCCAGGCAAAAGCGGGACTCAGTTGTTGAAGCTGAGCGGTGGTCATCTTGTGATAGACCTTGTTGGGATCGCGCCGCTCCACTCGATCCATTGCGGCCTTGGCCAGTTCGGTCTCGAGGGTCAGGACAGTCTTGGCATCGGCCGTAGCCTTCTCCGGCGACTCGCCCAGCAGATGGAACATGTTGGTCACGTGCTGCTCATACTGGTTGCGCAGTTCGACTGATTTCGCGTCCGTCTTCAGGTAGTAGTCGCGATCGGGAAGGCCCAGCCCACCCTGATCGGTGCCGGCAATTTCCATCATGGAATCTTTGGCGTCAGGTTCGGAGCCGAAATCGAACAGCACGCGGACCCCGTTGTTGTGCAGCTCGCCTATGAGCGCCGGCAGTTGCGATTTGTTCTGGAGCGCAGCAATGCGGTCCAGCATCGGCTTCAGCGGGGCCGTGCCCTTGGCGTCGATGCCGGCCTCGTCCATGCAGGAGTGGTAATAGTCGCCTATCTTCTGGTCGTTGGACGAACGGCCGGGATTGTCGGCCGAGGTCTTGTCCAGGATGTTGCGCAGGATCATCTGATTGCGTTCGTGCAGCTCGTTGAACCGGCCCCATTCCGGTTGGTCCGCGGGGATCGGGTTGTTCTTGATCCAGTTGCCGCAGGCGTATTGGTAGAAATCGACGCAGGGATCGGCGGACTTGTCCATCGCGTTCAGATCGAAGCTGGGGACGTTCTTAATTTGCTCAGTGGCGGAGCTGGCCGGGCTTTGCGCCTGCGCCGCGATTCCGGCAAGCAGCAGAACGCAAGCTACAAGAGAAAGATGTCGCATGTATGACCTCGTTTTGAAGTTAAATGCCAAAGTTTGTATCCCAAGAATACCGCGAGCACGAACAAGCATCTATAATCCGCACATGAGGCACTTGACGTTGCCAGTGGTGATTGAAGCCGACCCAGACGGATATTTTGTCTCCTGCCCAGCCCTGCAAGGCTGCTACAGCCAGGGAGAAACCTACGAACAGGCGGTGGAAAACATCAAGGATGCTATTCATCTCCACATCCAAGACCGGCTCGCCGCCGGCGAAAAAATCTAGCCACACTTCTATAAGGTGCCCATCGTCGGCCGCTGCACTTGTTACATCAATAGACCGCGCTCAACCGTGGATACGTACTGATCAACGCAAAAGTTCGGCAGGAACCAGGCCCTGCCGAACATCTGAGTGCGCTATCGCTTTACCAAACCCGGCAAGCGTTCTCGCGCACCATCGGCTGGCCCGCCTTGCAACCGAACGCCTCCTCGAACGCAGCCGAATTCTGCACCGCCCCATTCACCCGCCAGCGCCCGGGTGAGTGCGGATCGGTGATGGCCGACACTCGGGCCTGCTGGTCGGTCACGTTCTGGCACCAGATCTGGCCATACGACAGGAAGAAGCGCTGCTGTGGCGTGTAACCGTCAATAGGCTTCACCGGTGTATTGCCAACGATACTCGTCAGCGCCATATAGGCCAGCTTAAGGCCACCGTTATCGGCGGTGTTCTCGCCCAGCGTGAGTTTGCCGTTGACGTGCACCTCGCCTTTATCGTCTTTCACCGCGACGAAGCTGGAATATTCCTCGGCCGTGCAGCTTGCGCGTTCTTCAAAGGCCTTGCCGTCCTGCGCCGTCCACCAGTCCTTCAGGTTCCCCTGAGCATCGTACTTGCGGCCCTGATCGTCGAAGCCGTGGGTCAGCTCGTGGCCGATCACGACTCCGATGCCGCCATAGTTCACCGCATCGTCCAGGTTCATGCCGTAGAACGGCGGTTGCAGGATGCCGGCAGGAAAGTTGATGTCGTTCATCGGCGGACGGTAATAGGCGTTCACCGTCGGCGGAGTCATCGACCAGTCTTTGCGATCGGTCGGCTTCTCCATCTTGTTGTACTGGCGATGGACCTCGAAGGCGGCGGCGCGGGTTGCGTTGCCGGCGTAATCGTCGCGCTTGACGATTATCGTGCTGTAATCCCGCCAGGTGTCGGGATAACCGATGTTGTTGACGATCGCAGCCAGCTTTCCGTACGCCTGCTGCTTGGTGGTGTCGGACATCCAGGTCAACTGCCCGACGTCGCTGTGCATGGCCTGCTCGATGGCCTGCACCATTTTGACGGTGCGTGCCTTATTGTCCGGGCCAAATACCTTGTCCACATAAAGCTGGCCCAGGGCCATGCCGAGGTTGTGATCGGTGGAACGGATGCAACGCTTCCAGCGCGGCTCAATTTCTTTTTGCCCGGCCATGTACTGGCGATTGAACTGAAAGTCTTCGTCCACGAACGCCTTCGGCAGCGCCGGGGCATAGCTGGCGAGCACGTGCCAACGTAGATAGGTCTTCCAGTCGTCGAGCGCCACTGCGTTGAGCTGCTGGTTCACCGCCTTGAAGAAATCCGGATTGCCGACGTTGAGGCTGGCGAACTTGGGCGAGCCATTATCGGCGAAATACCGGGCGAGCTCGAAGTTCGGAGCCAGCGCAAAAATCTCCGGCGTCTGCATCATGTGGTCGCGCTTCTTGGGATCGCGGCGTTCGGTCCGGTCCATGGCGGCCTGCGCCAGCCCGGTTTCGACGGCAAGCACCGTCTTGGCTTCGGCGGCGGCGGCCTCCGGTTTGTCGCCGGCCAGCTCGAACATCTTCTGCACGTGCTCCTGGTACTTTTGCCGCGTCTCCACCGACTTGGCATCGTCCTTGATGTAGTAGTCGCGGTCGGGCAGCGTGATTCCACCCTGATCAAGGTTCGGGATGGTCAAACTGGAATCATGCATGTCCGGCATGGGATAGAAACTGAATAGCACCGGGATGCCATTGCTATGCATGTAGGCGACCTGCGGGATGAGCTCCTGCTTCGACTTGATGGCTGCGATGCGCTCCATCTCGGGCTGCAGCGGCGCGGTCCCCTTTTTCTCGACCGTGCTCTCGTCCATGCACGCAGCATAGTAGTCGCCAACTTTCTGCTGGATGGCGCTGTGCTTTCCGGGCGCCTGTGCCTGGTCGAGCAGATCGCGCAGGACATACAGATTGTGCTCGTCCAGCTCGTTGAAGCGGCCCCATCTTGTCTTGTCCGCCGGAATGGGATTGTTCTTTATCCAGTTTCCGCACGAGTATTGGTAGAAATCCACGCAGGGATCGACAGTCTTGTCGATGGCCGTCAGGTCGAAGTTGGGAATCTGCTTGGGAAACTCGGAGGAAGAAGAAGTAGTAGTAGGCGCCGTCTGGGCCACGGAAAATGCGGCAGCCAGCAGCAGTGGGAGAACGGCAAGAGAGCGGATCCGCATGTTTGCCTCGTGTATGAATTGGCGCTCCACAGCAAGCCAGTCAGCTTGCGAGGCGCGCTGCCAAAAGATAGGGCCAAGTGCGTCCTGCGAAGACGAAGAAGGTCTCCACAGGAAACACTACTACAACGGCTATTAGACTGGGAAATTGGTGCCGGGTGAGCGGGAATAAAGTAACGCTTTTCAGAAGATCTTCATGTGAATGGTCAGATACTTCTTGGGATCCTGGCGGACGGCCTTAATCAGGTCGCGCGTCTCTACCAGCAGCTTGTTGGTATTGTCGTACATCGAAGGATCTTTCAGGAGCTTGCCGGCGCTGCCCTCGCCCTTGTCCAGACGGTCAGCAATGCTGTTTAGACGAGTGATGGTGTTGTCGAGCTTGCGCGCCAGTTCCTCGTCTTTGGCAAACTTGCCGAGCGTGCCCTTTCCGGCGTTGATACCGGAGATAAGCTCGTTGGATTGAGCGACAGCTTTGTTGGCGTTGTCGTAGAGAGAGGGGTCTTTGAGGAACTTGCCGATCGTTCCGTTGCCACTATTGACTTCGTCGATGATCTTGTTGAGGTTATCGATGGAGGCGTTGGCCTTGTTATAGAGTTCGTTGCTGTTGATGAGCTGTCCGATCGTCCCGTTAGGCGAGTTGATCTGGGCTACGACCTGCTGCAACTGGTTCAGCATGTCGTTGGCTCGATTGAACAGCGAGGGGTCGTAAATGACCTTGCCGATGGAACCTTGTCCGCTCTGGATGTAGGTAAGAATGCTGTCCAGCCGCTTAACCAGAGTGTCGATATTTTCCAGTGTGCCCTGGCTGGCACGCACCACGTCCTGCAGTTGTGCCACATCGCGGGTTGGCAGCTCGGCGCCGGTCCGCATAGGGCCGCCCTGTGCCTGGCGGCAATCCAAGTCCACAAAAACTTCGCCCAGAACGCCGGCAGTGGTCAGCTCAACCTGGCAATCGCTGCGCATGGTGTCGGCGTACTTGGTGGTGATCTTCATGGCCACTTCCACCGGCGCCAAGCGGCGCTTGGGATCGGCAACCACGCGAATTCCAATGACGTTGCCGATGTCCACGCCTTCCAGTCGCACCGGAGCGCCAACCCGCAGGCCACCCGCATTGTCCATATAAGCACGAACTATAATTTTCTTGGTGAACAGGCCGGTGGTGCCGGTCATAACGAAGATGAGAACGGCGAGGGTTACGAGGGCGACAAGTACGGTCAGTCCCACCCGGAGCTGCGACCATTTCACCTGTTTTTCGCTTGGCACGTTCTGCTAATCGCCCCTTGTAGGCGCCTGCCGCACCGCGGCAAGCGCTGCCGATTGCACTTCTGCAAGCTCCCGATCATAACATGACGACCGCGAGCGCCATGATACAGGAGTCGCGCACAGTTTACTGGGGTATCGCCTGCCCGTCTATAGTTCCAGCTCGGCCCGGATGGCGTTGTCTTCCAGGCTGGAGAACATCTTGAACCCGTGCTTGACGCACACCGCCCTCATTTCGCGGTTCTCGGGAAGCATGGTGGAGACCACCCGTGAAAGTTTCTCGTCGCGAGCCAATTCGATCAGGCGGCGATACAGCTCCGTTCCCAGACCCTTATGCTGGGCGGCATCCGTGGCCACGGCGGCGAGTTCGGCTTCATCCCGGCCATGCAGTTTGCTAAGCCGGCCGACCGCCAGGATCTCGGCCTCACCCGCTTCGTTCTTGCGTTCCGCAACCAGGGCCATCTCGCGGTTATAGTCAATAAAACAAGTACGGGTCAAGCGCTCGTGGGCGGTACGCTGCGTCAGCTTCAACGGCTGGAAGTAGCGCAGATAGACACTTCTTTCCGAGAGCTTTTTGTGGAACTCAATCATCAGGGGCTCGTCTTCCGGCCGGATAGGCCTGATCACCACTTCTTTCCCGTCCTTCATCTTCCATGTCTTGACCAGGTGAAGCGGATAGGGACGAATGGCGGTAGTGGGCAGCTTATCTTCCGTCATGTCCAGACCATGGACCACCACCCGCGCGTCCAACGCGACGATGCGTTCCGGTGAAGCCAGCAGCGGGTTGATTTCAATTTCCTTGATCCACGGCTGCTCGACGACCAACTGGCTGAAGCGCACCAGCAGATCTTCCAGTGCCGAAAGATCAACTGGCTTGCGTCCGCGAACTCCCTTCAAGGCTTTCAGGATTTTGGTCTGCTCCATCATGCGGAGGGCGAGGGTGGAATTCAAAGGCGGCAGGGCCAGGGCGCGATCCTCAAAGACCTCGACCAACTGTCCTCCGGTCCCAAACAGTATGACTGGCCCGAACTGCTCGTCCAGACTGCTGCCGACGATCAACTCGTAACCATCCAGCTTCACCATGGGCTGCACCGTCACGCCTTGAAAGTGCTCGGCGCCAACTTTTTCAGTGACTGACTGCTGGATGGCTTGGAAGGCGGTCTTCACCGCGCCCGCATCGCGCAGGTTCAACTGCACCCCGCCCACACTCGTCTTGTGCGTGATGGTAAGCGAGTACAGCTTCAGCACGACGGGATAGCCAATCTCTTCCGCAGCTTGCAGCGCTTCCTGTTCGGTGATGGCTATCCGGGTATCGACCGTCGGAATGTCGTAGGCCTTGAGCAACTGCTTCGATTCATACTCCGTCAGGATGGTGCGGCCCGACTGACGGGCCTGCTGGATGATCTGCTCCGCTTTTCCGCGTAGCACGGCAGCGTCCTCATGCTGCGGCAACGCCGGAGTTTCATACAGCCCTTTCAGGTTGTAGGAGTAACGCCACATGTAGTTGAAGGCGCGCACCGCGCTATCGGGAAACTGGAAGGTCGGAATGCCGACCTGGTTCAGGATCTGCTCGCCCGCGGCGACTTCGGCGCCACCCATCCAGCTCGCCAGCACCGGCTTGCCAAATCCTTTGGCATACGGCTTCAGCTTCTCGGCAATCTGGGTCGGGTTGGTCATGTCCTGCGGGGTCAGCACCACCAGCAGGCCGTCGATGCTGGGATCTTTGGCGGCGATCTCCAGCGACTTCGCATAACGCTCGGGTTCGGCGTCGCCCAGGATGTCCACCGGGTTGTTGTGGCTCCACTGAGGGGGAAGAATTTCGTCGAATGCCTTTAGCGTCTCGGGCGATAATTCGGCCAACTCGCCTCCACCCGCAACCAACGCGTCGGCGGCGAGCACACCGGGGCCGCCGGCGTTGGTCAGGATGCACAGCCGCTTGCCCCGAGGGCGTGGCTGTTTGGCCAAAACGTCGGACATGAAGAAGATGTCGGCGATGCTGTTCACCCGCAGTACGCCGCAGCGCCGGAAGGCGGCATCGAACACCTCGTCGCTGCCGGTGAGCACTCCGGTGTGGGACGCCGCGGCTTTGGCCGCCGCAGCCGTGCGTCCGGCCTTGATCACAATGACCGGCTTGGTCAGCGAAACCTCGCGCGCGGCGGAGAGGAACGAGCCTGCGTCGCCAATGGATTCCATATAGATCACGATGCTATGGGTGCGTGGGTCACTGCCGAAGTAGTCCACCAGGTCGCCCCAGTTCACGTCGAGCATGGAGCCGACGGACACGAACCCGCTGAAGCCCACATTCTCGCGCAGGCTCCAGTCCAGCACGGCCGTGCAGAGTGCGCCGCTCTGGCTGATGAAAGCTACGTTTCCCGGCCGCGCCACGCTGTGGGCAAAGGTCGCATTGAAGCCGCGCACCGGATTCATGACTCCCAGGCAATTGGGGCCAATGAGGCGCATCTTGCCGCGAATAATCTGCGAGATCTGGCGCTCCAACTCTTGCCCGTGCTCCCCATGCTCCTTGAACCCGGCAGAGATCACAATGGCCGCGGGGATGCCTAGCTCCACCGACTCGGCAATGAGGCCGGGCACGCTATCGGCGGGGGTGGTGAGCACTACCAAGTCCACTTTGTCGGGAAGATCGCGGACGCTGGGATAGGCTTTGATCCCCAGCACATTGGGACGCTTGGCATTCACCGGGAACACGGTGCCGCCAAAGGGGCTGCTGAGCAGGTTCCACAGCACCGAACGGCCTACGCTGCCCGCCCGCTCCGACGCGCCGATTACGGCTACGCTTTGCGGAAGAAACAGCGGGTCGAGAGGATGGCTTCCCGAGCGGTAAACGTCGGAAGAAGGATCGGCTTTGATGACGCTCGAACTTGCGGGTTTGGCGGCAGTAATCGTGGTCATGCTTGCCTCATAGGAGCAAGCTCCAGTTTAAGCCTTGGCGGATTGTGCCGGGAGCAACTTGTCACAGAAAGTCGTGCTGCGGATCACAAAATTTCCCGTATTGTGCCTGGCAAGAAAATGGACCGGGAATGCCGCCTTCACAGGCTACGGAAAAAAGTCTAGTGGAAGGCTCTTGGTGGGAGCCCCCTGCTCCAGCAGGGGGAGCTGGACTTTAGTCCAGCGGAGAAAAAGCGATTCTTGAAATGGGCATTAGCCCCGGGTCTTTCGATCACAGCGCTAAAGCGCGTGATCGAGGCCGAAATCTTCCCGGAGCGCTGAAGCGCTCCTTCCCCCGCATAAATGCGGGGGCTCCCACCAAGACTGCTTTGCCTCCTTCGTCCTCCGCGCCGCAGACACCTATTACTGCCTAGCTAAACGGCGGAATGATACAATGCCTGTTCCCGCGTAAAAATCTGCGGCGATGCGCCCTCTGACTGGACCCCAACACTTGGCACAACAGACGACAGAAACCCGAACCATTACTTACGCCGACGCTGGCGTGGACATCGAGCGCGCCAATCGCACCAAGCAACGCATCAAGTATCTCGCCCATAAGACTTTTAATCGCGGCGTGCTGAGCGAGATCGGCGGCTTCGGCGGGCTGTTCGCCATCGACAAGAAGAAGTACCTGGATCCGGTCCTGGTTTCCAGCGTGGACGGGGTCGGTACCAAGCTGAAGATCGCCTTTGAAATGAAGCTGCACCACACCATCGGCGCTGACCTGGTGAACCATTGCGTGAACGACATCGCGGTGCAGGGCGCCACGCCCATGTTCTTCATGGACTACTTTGCCACGGGCAAGCTGCAGTCGGAAATCGCCGAAAAAGTGGTGGCCGGCATTGCCGATGCCTGCAAGCAGAACGGGTGCGCCCTCATTGGCGGCGAGACCGCCGAAATGCCCGGCTTTTACCCCGACGGCGAGTACGATTTGGCGGGATTCATCGTCGGCGTCGCGAACCGCGACAAACTCATCACCGGCAAAGCGGTGCAAGCCGGGGATGTACTTATCGGTCTGCCTTCCACCGGACTGCACACCAACGGCTATTCCTTGGCCCGCAAGCTTTTCTTCTCCGTGGCGCATTACACCCTCGATTCTTACGTCAACGAGATCAAGGGCAAAGTCGGCACCGAGTTGATGAAGACCCACAAAAGCTACTGGCCGATCATGCGCCGCATGATCGAAGCCGATGCGGTTTCTGCCATGGCGCACATCACCGGCGGCGGCATCACCGAGAACGTGCCGCGGGTCCTGCCCAAGGGCGTGGGCGCGATTGTCGAGATCAATTCCTGGCCGGTGCCGCCCATCTTCGAACACCTGCAAAAGATCGGCAACGTTCCCCAGGACGAGATGCTGCGCACCTTCAACATGGGGATCGGCATGGTCCTCGTGGTGCCCGCCAAGAAGTTCAAGAAGGTGCAGATCATCCTGGAGCGCTGCGGCGAGAAAGGCTACACCATCGGCCGCATCGTGAAGGGCGAAAAGCGAGTCACCTACCAGTAGGAAGCAACTAGCAACTAGTAGCTTGTGAAAATGGGGATTTTGCGCCAGACGACCCAGCCGAGTCCGGTTCCAATGCACAGGGGAGGAAGACTATATTCCATTCATATTCCAAAAGTTCCGAGAAGGAAGAGTGCGTTTTGACCGGTTGTTCTGGACCGTGAAGAGGAGGTCATCGTTTGGACACTCGTTGACGCACTCATTGGGAGCTTGCAAATGAAGAAGTGGAATCGCCTGTCCTTGGCCATTTGTTTTGTCGTGATCCTAGGATTGGCATACTGGAAGTTCGCGATTCCCACCCATCGAGTGGAGACTCACTCCGAACTGATCATGCTCGGCGATTTGGATGGTGATCTCCGATGGACCGCCAACGACCTGAAGATACTTGATTCCTTTCTCAAGGATCCGTTTGCGTTTCCCGACGCCGTAGCACTTCATATCGACATGAATCAAAACGGATTGATCGACGAAGAGGACATCAGATTTCTTCGCGCACTTGTCGCGTCAGGAAGTGACCCCTATGCGGCGGAAGAAAAGGCACGGGCCAAAGGCAAGCCATTTCCCCGCCCCCGAGAATTCTATCGCTATATCACACTCGCCGAATATCATCCACGTCCCCTCTGGGCTTTACTCTACCCGCCCGCGGGCGATTCGGTGCTGAACTGGCTTCCCAATTTCCATCCACCTGCAAGCACGAGTTCCTATTCCGAAGCACTCGACGCCGAAATCTACGCGGAGGCAGTCCGGTTTGATCAGGATTGGCGTAAGAGGGAGCCACAACTTCTCCCTATAGAGCGCGAATACGCCTCCCAGAAGTTGGCACGCATGAATACCCTTCGGCAACAAGGCGAGCGTTTCGAGTTGCTCCTTGCTCTCATCGATGGAGTCGAGGATGCCGAAACACTCACCGAGCGGAATCAACCAGCTTTTCCACTAAAAATTCTGGTTTTCCGCGATCACCTCCGTGAAACGCTCAAGTCGCCTGTTTATGCTGAGTTCAAGGAGGGCAAACAACCGTGGCAAGCGGTGCTCAAAGTCGTCTCTGGTCATCTTCAGACAGACCTCGGACTTTCATACGAGTTCGAAACGCTTCCCCCTCCCAGAAATTTGACTCACCTCCAAAACTACCTCCAGCGCTCCGAATGGCAATACTACAAAAGCTCTGCAAAGGAAGAGGATTTCCGTGCTCTGATCAACTTCGCGCAGCATGACCCCCGCTATCTGCGCGCCGTCTCACGAACAAGTCGCAAGCTCACGGACATAGAGGAGATGAATCACAATCTTCCTATGGAGCTTTTATTCCGCGAGGCACTCCGCATAAAGGGTGGCGACAAGAAGAAAGCGGTAGGATTGCTCGACGAAGCTATTCGTATTCCTTTTCTCTGGGTGAAGTCGATACCGCGCGAGGAGCTACCCAGTTCTCTGGCACTCGACAACTTCCTTCTCCCCGGCAACAAAGAGGACGGCTTTGATAAGAGCCGGCATTGGAATGTTTTTGGAGGCATTTGCCTGTATAAATCGCCCCAGGAATCAGTTGATCTGGCGCTCAAACGTGAGATGCAGGATCTCCGCGATGACCACTACTCGGTCGACGGAATGCGTGAGTTTTTTCGGGACATGATCGCGGACCTGAACGGAATGTACTATGTCATGACCGTAAACCCCGATTTGCTCAACAGTCGCAGATGACCCGACGGACTCAGATGTCCGCACACGAGTATCTGGGTGCCCTAGGTTCGAATTCCCAGACCTGGGAGTCTGTCGAATCTTGCCGAACAAGGTTGCTAGTGAAGTCACTTGGCGAGAACAGCCCATATCATAAGCAATCGTTCTCGGGGCCAATCACTACTGGCGATCTAGCAACAGGTATGTCATTCAGTCTCTGGCAGAGCCAACTTGATCTGTAGGGCCTGATGTTCGTGGTCGCTGAGCGTGATGGTCTGCGGCTCCGACCGGATCGCCGGAACCTCTGGCGTTGCCGAAGGCAGCTTGGCAGTGACACGATATTTTCCCGCAGGCAGAGCCCTGAAATTGAATTGCCCGTTCTGGTCAGTGCTCGTTTGATGGCTGCGAATGCGGTTGTACGGAGTCTCGGGGTCCAACTTCAGTGAAACCTGCGCGCCGGCTATGGGCTGGCCATGGTCTTTATCAGTAACGGTGCCATCCAATTGAGCGCCCTCTGAGCTGAGCACAATTTCGAGGCTGCCTCCCGAAGTGCCCTTTTCAACCTGGACGCCCTTCTGGAACACGTCTTCGCCGCCCAGACGGGCCGACTTTACGAACCAGCCTTCCTCCACACCAACGTGAAGCGCGTAGCCGCCATCGGCGACATCGTTGAACTGGAATGATCCGTCTTTTTTCACTTCTGCCGAGGCGTATGCTCCCTCATTGGCATCATCAGTGGGCGAGAGCGAAACGCGAATCCGTTCGAGCGCGTTGCTGCCTGGACTGCCAGCGTGAACACGCCCGGTGATATTGGTTCCGCGCCCAAAGGCAATGGTGACGGAGTCGAGCTTCTCGTCACCCACCTCCAGTTTTTGCCGTGTCACGTAGAGCTTATCTTGGTCATGCTGCCGGGCGCTCAGAATGTAGCTACCCGGCGGTATACCCTTGATGGCGAACTCGCCCTTCGCATCCGTGCTTGTGCCCAGGCTCTGGGTCCAACCGGAGACCTCTGGAATCGACAAGTCAACATACGCCTTGGTTGCAGGTCCACCATCGGCTGCAATTACACGCCCCGAAACCTGTACCGTCTTGATGTGGCGCATCGCGAAATCGGCCTGGATTTCTTCGCCGGCGTGCAGGCTCATGGCTTGCGCCTGGTCTAGCTGCACCACTCCGGGGTAGAAAAGCGGAGCGTATTGGCTGCCGAACTCTTCCAGCATTGCCCAGTCAGTCGTATCCACGGCACGAAGCATGTTCGGTAGCTCAGGCATTTCTACCGCCTTGATGTAATAATCGCCAGGCTTGAGGCCGAAGATCCGGTACTCTCCACGGTCGTCCGTGAACGCTGAGAACAACTCAAGCAAACCTAGTTTCTTGCCTATCGGGCCAGCTTCTTCCCTTTCCTCGTCGCTCAGTTTGCGCAGGACTGAGACGGTTACACCCTGCATAGGTTCTCCGGCTTCGTCGATCACGCGCCCGTTAATCACGGCACCGCGCAACAGACGAAACAGCACTCCCGCGACTTCCTGGCCGGGTACAAGGGCCAAGATCGCGCCATCACCGGTTCCCTTGGCTTGATACCGCTGGTTGATGTAGCCAGTGTGAGAAGCAACAAACTCATAGCGTGCCGGATCAATCTTCTGGATCTCAAAGCGCCCATCGTTGTCGGTGGTAGCCGCAAAAACGTGAGGGTGCCTTCCCGCTTTCTCCTCGACAAGCGCGACGCGCGCTGATTTGATTGGCGCGCCGTCCGCTGCAGCGACTACGCGTCCGGAGACGGTGCAGAGAGGGGGTTGCTTTTTGTCCGTCGTGCCAGGCTTCGGACTCGGCGTCTGGGCCGAGGAAGCAATCATCGGAACCGAAACCGCAACCAGCAGGAGAAACCTGCGCATTGCTATGCCTCGTTGTTCAGCATCGTCCACTATGTTCCAGGCCAACAAGAACACAAAGCCAGACAAGCCAGGAGGAGGTCATCGGGCCCCTGACGCCTGGTCTGGCCAAACCGGGCTTTCCAGTTCAATTTGCCAGATCGGACCTCCCGGATAAAGAGGACCTCTTGATCTCACGAACGCTGGGGCCTCCCCGCGCAGAATCCAAGCATGGATATCGGGAGGCTGCTTCCCCAACAACGGGGCCACTAATCCAGTGACACCCCCGATCTCTATTTTTACGACGTAATGCGTAGCCTTGCGCTGGTTGCCGCCGACTACGAACATATCTTCACCTTGGGCGGAAATCGCCAGCTTCACCAGCCGCGGCTTGGGCGTGGTGACGACCATCGATGCCTTCGCCTCTCCGCTTTCGGGCGCGATGTTCTTCAGCAGCGTGAAAATCATGCCATTGGCGAGGTCCGGAGGCAGCTTCATGTGCTCGGTCTTGACTTGCTCCTTGCCATCCTCGCCGGTGTAGCGAACCGTGACTTGGCCCGATACCGCGTCGATTAACACGTCCTCTGGATGCGGGAAGGATGGGCCCTTCTGTACTAAATGCTCCCGCAAGAGCCGGAAATTTCGCAGTTCAGAATAGATCGTAGTCTCGTCGTACACCGAACCATCTTTGAAGTGGAATACCAGGTGGGCGGTTACCCGATTTCCGTGCGCCACCTGGATCAGGTCGCCATGGGCCAAGGCTTCGCCCTCCGCACTTCGCAGCACCAGAAAGCCATGGACCAATCCTTCGCTGTTGTGCACGGTAACCTGTCCAGTGGCCGGCCAGCAGGAAAAGAACACCGTGCACGCCAACACCAAGCGGAGCGTCTTTGAGGTAACGTTCATCACACAGTCAGTATATTTGCCTTCGGTTGAAGGTGCCCCGTCATTCTTCGACGAACGACTTCAGCCTGGACAAAGCCTGGTCCCACTGCTCGGATACGGAATCGAGGTATTGCTTAATTCCTTCGATTGGCTGCGGATCGAATTCGAATCGGCTCTCGCGACCCCTACGGACGCTGTGCACGATGCCTGCACTCTCCAACACGCGAAGATGCTTGGTGATCGCCTGCCGGGTCAGCTTGGAACCCTGGGTTAGCTGAGAGATCGAATAAGGCCGCCCACCACAGAGCTTCGCCACCAGCGATAGCCGCGTCTCGTCGCCCAGCGCGGCAAATACCGGTGCACGGGTCTGCCGTTTGGCGGCCATGCGGCTACGACTTCTGTGCGACATGCTTCTCGATGTTCTTCATTTGCTCTGTCCAACCGCCGTCATTTCTGCGGAATGCTTCGGCGCGGCGGTCGCTCGGGATTTTGTCGAAGCCGGACTCGGTGAGCACCAGCAAGGTGCCGCTTGGGGTCTTCTCCAGCCTGAATTCGACGAGTGTGGGCGTCTCCTTCGAATAATCTGTTTTGGGATCGACGGAATAAGGATGCCAGGTGAAGGAGAAGAGTCGTTCGGGCTCCATTTTCTGCACCACAGCCTCCCATTCGACGTGCTCGTAGCCAGGATAGGTAATCTGGCCACGCGAGACCTGACCCAGTACGAAGGGGCCCTCCAGTTTTACGCGAAACCACTCGCCAAACTCGCGGTAATCCGTCAGCGCACGCCAGACCCGCGAAACCGAGGCCTTCAGTTCAATGCGCTTCTCAATTCGGTCATTCATCTTAAGCAACCGCCGGGTTGCATATTAGTCCAGGGCGGCGCAAAAAGCAACCCTATGGTTGCAGTTTCGAACAGGCCCTTGGCTTCGATCGAGCCTGGACCTCTGCGCCCTCCCTGATTCATCAAACTGAAACAGGACCCCGCCGTTACGACTTGCTCGCCAAGCAGCATGACCTCTAGAATCGCTGGTTGCATCGAACCANNCAGCAATTCAAGCTGAGCGATTACCGCGGAAAGAAGAACGTGGTCCTGGCTTTCTACCCTGCTGATTGGACGCCGGTGTGCGCCTCGCAATTGCCCTCTCTGAGCGCGGAAACGGAGAGGCTCGCCGGCTACGACGCCCAGGTCGTGGCCATCAGCGCAGACTCCATTCCCAGCCACACAGCCTGGCAGAAAAAAGAGATCGGCACGATGAGCTTCCCTATGGCCAGCGATTTTTATCCGCACGGAGC
>PLBW01000205.1:230-1741 GCA_003135475.1 Acidobacteriaceae bacterium | reverse complement strand
CCCAGCAATGAGGACATATTTGAAGTGTTGAAGAAGCTGTAGAGCGGTTTCAGGATTGGCGCAGGACCCGCGGCCCACCCATAGGAAGGAAGAATTAACCACGGAGGCACGGAGATGAAGGAGAACACTCGATAGAAACCAGGAACTCCGTGTCCTCTGTGTCTCCGTGGTAAATGATTTCCGACGGCGCGACGAGCACCGCGAGGCTTCGAACGAAGGCCACCAAGCTCAGCAGATGCTCATTGGTTACTCGTTGACCGCTTTCAACGACTGGGCCTGCTCCCCACGGAAAGCCCCCACCAGGATTGCCAGCACCTTTCTGACATCGTCAAAATTGTAATTGGCGATAAACTCAGACCGTTTCGCCACCACCTGGTCGCGCAACAGGCCTTCCGTCATCCCGATGAAGGCGGCGCGCACCGCTTGCAGGTTCACATCCGAGCGGATATGGCCGCGGTCCCTCATTTCGCTCAGGATTCCGTCCACCACCTCGGCAAACCGGTGATATCCCTGGCTCAGCAGCACATCCCGGTTGTCTTTGCGCACGCGCCAGGCCTCCAGCAGCATGATTTCCTTCAGCTCGGAATCATTGTCCAGTTCGACCGCAATGGCCTCCAACGCTCCGAAGAGCCTTTGCGAAAGCGAGGCATTCTTTTGGGCCATCTGCACGCGCTCGGCAATCGTCGCCCAACCGCGATCAAAAATAGCCGCCAACAAACCTTGCTTGCTGCCGAAATGCTTCATCATCTGCGATTCGCTGGTGCCGGCTTCGCGGGAAATGGCCACCGTGCTGGTGTTTTCGTAGCCGTTGCGCGCGAACAAGCGCTTGCCCGCCATCAGAATACGCTCGCGGGAGGAAAGCGGAGGCAGGGACTCTACGGCAGCTTTGTCGGGCATATCGATTCCATCATAGCAACCCGACGGGGGACTCAAAGTTCCGTCGCATTGCCAGGAGTAGAGCAGTTTCACTCGTGGCGTATTGGCAACGGGTGGGAGCACACCTTTTCACCGGCTGCGGAAAAATACTGAAATCTGCTCGGGTAGTGCGGGCCTTCAGGCCCGCGTTAAGCAGTTATCTACGAGAGCCGGCTTTAGCCGCTGAGGTACCTCGCTTCGAAAACGCCGGCAAAAACGCAATGCTTACTGAGCGTGCCCAGCCTTATGGGCGTTGGCCGTCTTCTTCACCGCCGGGCTGCTNNNATCCATCACGAACGGCAGTGCAACTTTTTGTTGGTCGGCAAATCGCTCGGTCATGCCACGCAGATTCTGCTTGGTAATTTGCAGCTGGTTCTGAAAGATGTACGAGCGGTAATCGTCGCCCAACTTTGCCGACTTGGTGTCGAAGAAGCGGGCATTCACCGCCGCCTCAAACGACCAGGGGTGCATGGGCAAAGGAAAATCATGCTGCACCAGCGGGATGTTGTATTGCTTGGCCGCCTCATGCAGCAGTGGCGCGGCCCGCGCGCAGTCGGGGCATTCCAGATCTTCAAAAACGATGATGGCGACCTTCG
>PLBW01000205.1:0-167 GCA_003135475.1 Acidobacteriaceae bacterium | reverse complement strand
AACCGGCGGCAAACGTTAGACGATTTCCTCTTGCTATAGTATACGGATAGCGGACGTGTGAGTCTCGCCTTGATCCGCAGCCGTTCTCGCCACTGCGGTTTAGGTGAACCAGTTTCCAGTGGTCACTTGCCTATACTGGGTACTGCTTCAGAGTGTGCGTGAGAACT
>PLBW01000232.1 GCA_003135475.1 Acidobacteriaceae bacterium | reverse complement strand
GACCCGTCGAACTTGTTGGCGATGAGCTTGCGATACCAACCCAGAATAGTATCCGGCTTGGCCGCGGCCGCTACTTCCTCCAGCGCCTTACGTCCAAGGCGGTGAGCGATCTCCGCGAGCGTGGCCTTGTCAGCTTCTGAAAGGAGCAGCCGGTCCTTGATCTGGGCTTTCAGGATACGGTTCTCCGCAGCCAGATATTCGTTTCGCAACAGCAGTTCTTGATCGACGGTGCCGGTGATGTAGGCCAGCATGCGAGCCCAAACCATTTTGTTCCTCTTGGTTGATCGAGTTAGGGAAAAGCTGGATTGTAGGCCTTATCGAGACGGTGGAGAAGGCAATCCGAAGAGACTAGGCGAGGCCGCAAGCCTCGCCTTTCCAACCCGTTCGTTTTTTTTGACCATACGGGATTCGGCCGATGTGTCCGATGTGGCTTTGCTCAAACGCATTGGTAATAGCGAGCGATGGCTGCGTTCCTTGTGCATCGAACTGCTTCAGGCTAGTAGAGCTTCTGTGCTCGAAAGGAAGGCTGGCCATTGCGGATCGTGGATAGCACGATTATCTAACTCGTAAGCTTTCTGGGCATTTTCTCCCTGGCTTAGTGGACGTTTTCCTCCGAACCGGCAAGAGTCTGTTTGGACGGGGAAGTGTATCTAAAGATGTGCCGATCAGGTATCCCTTCGGCGAGTTAGCCGCAAAATCATTTAGCCGGTCTGTTGGAAGGGCGAGGACAGCGGATGTGCCGTCCTGCGACTTCGAGAGTATCCAAACGCCCTCAATAGGCGCGGGCCCACCAATCGCACTGAATACGATTTGCACTTGGCGTCCTGGCTCGATCGCCCGGTTTGTGCCAGCACCCGAGGCGAGAGAAACTCCAATGATAAACACATGGTCGAGCGCTCCACCGGCTAACCGCGGACCTACGGACCTCTCTGAGACTGGTTGATCCGCCGGTAGGGCAACGAGCGCGTATCGGCCCACAAGATCCTGCGGACTAGTGAATTCGTTTTCACCGCCTCGTTTGCGGCGCACGATCGTTTTCAGGTCGTCCGCCTGAACTTGGTGGTACGCGCTGAGAGCGTGGGCCGGCACAACCAGGTGCGCGACCGGTTTAGCTGCCAAATACAAGGCACCAGCGACACCGACCAAAAATACCAGGGGAAGCGCTAATCTTAGGACTGAGCTCCGCTCAGGGAGAAATCTCATTTCGCCTGTTCCTGGGATGAAGCCGTGTATTTCCAAGCATCTGGATGTTCCCTGACGTTGCGATACAAAAACTTGCTGATCTCGCGCCACATCGCGAACTCTTCGTCTGGATCGGGTGGCAGCGGGAGCCGCATCTTGAGCAGCAGTTCGTTGCGGCAGTTATCAAACACTACTTTGACTTGTTCGGAAAAGGCTTGCGCAGCGGGTAGTGCGGTTTCGTAGGCGATCCATGCCCCCAAGAGACCTCCCCAAAAGCACACCAGGAATAGCCACCAGGTTCCACCCGTCAACAAGAGGTAACTTCCTGCCACTACCGCAAACAGGGCCGACGTAACAGAAGCGGCGAGGTGGAATTCCAGCGCGGCCCGGCTGGTGCTTGTTCCCGCCAGGGCAGTTTCAGAAAGCAGGCTATAGAGCCGCGGCCAGATTATGATCGGGTCAATCCCGTAACGCAGATCAGCGTAAACCTCGCCACACTTCAAGACGTTGCCCAATCTCGTCGGCATGACTTCTTCTGGCCTGGTGACGGGCGGGTAGCTGTAGTAGAGCTCCGCGTCATTCCCCGCGTCGGACAGCTCCTGCAGGCGATGCTGATGCCACGCGGTCGCCGGTCGTAGGAAGATCCACGAAAGTGGTGGGGACCAATAGCCCTCAAAAAGCCGCATGATGCTCATCGCGGATGCCGACAACAAGCCTGCCATCGCTAATATGACGAGCACGAACACAACCGTTTCCACTGATTTCAGGAATCCGCCTTGCGCATCCCATGTGGCCAGCGCTTTCGCTGGGCTTGTTCTCGTGAGGACAACCAGGCCGGCAAGAAGCCCCCAGAAAACGGCGGAGGGCAGCAGCGCATTCAGCACAAAGCGGCGCTCGAATAAGCCAGAAACCTTTTCCACTAGATCCATAGAGTCCTAGAGTTTGAGAGCATGCTCCGGAAGGTTTGGGTTTTGACACTTCGGGAGATGGTCCCGATCCAGCGAATGCACTCGGTTGACGTAGCCACACGCTTGACACATGACGTTGCCGAAACCTACCTTCACACTGCCCATGAGTTTTCCGTCTTGAATCGGCCTGCCCGCGAGTTGTGAGTCTGAAATCGAGAACGGCATCGTCCGTCCCCCGACTGACAGGCTCCCGGAGCCGAGCGCTTTCATGAATATATCGGCGCCGACAACTCCCATGACTTTGTTCCGGTGCACGACGATGGCGCCACGGGCGCCGTGCTCCAGCAAGGCAACCGCGGGATGCTCCAGCATTTCCGCGATCGTGATTTTTCCCGGCATAACAATGGTCGGAGGTAGCTTAGCGTGGGGGTGCAGCATGGTTTTGACCCCAGTCTCTTTGGCACGACTAAAGTCTTCCAGCGTTAGCAACATCGCGGGTGAGCCATTATGGTCGAACACAATGCCATAATCCGCGCCGTGCGCTCTCATCTCCGAGAGAGCGACGCCGGGACTTGTGTCGGCAGTAAATTTACGAAAACCCGTCCTGCTCATTCCCGGAATTTTTGGCATTCTATTCTCCTTACAATCAACTGCCGACCAAGATAAGCGGTGCCCAGTAATAAGCGCCAGAAAAGGCAGTGCGACATCGATACGCTAACGCGTTCAAAATCGGGACTGGTTTCCGGGAACTCCCCCCTGGGTTTGATATGGCGGGCCAGCGGGGATTCGAAGTCCTTGGGCACCGTATTTACCCCTTGTATCTGTGTTGAACCGCGCGAGATATTTCAAACCAATAATTCAGCACATCTTGATCGTCTTTGTAGAAATAGCAGTGAACCATGGTTCGAGGCCTGATATTTACACAAGCTCTTTCGCGCAAATTCCGCAAGCGCACGATCTGTTTATTAGGAGGGAAGACCTACCCCGAGGTAGGTTGTGCCCGAAAGCTACGCTCTAAGCCTGTGGAAGGTCAAGCGAAAAAGCACGCCGTGCCCCACCGCCTGCAGGACGGCACCACCAAAATCAACCACTGCGCCGCCGGCCGCGGTTACCAGACCCGCATGGCCGCCGCGCTGGAAAAGCACGCGAGATAAATTCCGCAAAACGCAAAAAATCCCGGACCAGACGCACCCAAGCGCCGGTCCGGGGACTGTGTTCTTATCCTGTGATAACTACGACAATTCACGCCGCATTTTCAGAGCCTGAAGACAGAGACAGACGTGCAGGCGTTTGTCGGCAGCGCAGCGGACGGGGTCGCTGTGGCTGAAGGCCCTTGCGGTGAGCACCGCCTTTCCGGCCCTTCCACGAGGCGTCTCCGGCAAAGACTGCCGGTCGGGCCTTACTCGCTTCGCTCCCCGAGCCTGTGTCTCGGCCATCCGGTGACAGTCCCTGACGCAAGAAAAAAACGGGCCATTGAACCCCACTACATTTTACTGTACATTACAGTATATTTGCAGTACAAACGCCTCAAGGGGGAGATAGATGGCCACCGGCAAGACCAGCACCCTCACCTTTCGCATCGAGCCGGGCCTGAAGGAAGCATTGAGCACGGCCGCCGAGCGCGAGCACCGCTCCATCGCCAACATGGTGGGAGTGATGATCCGGGACTACTGCGGGCGGAACGGCGTCACGATTTCAGAACAGGGTGCCTTGGTTCACGCCAGACCGAAGCCCGCCAAACGTAGCCAATCGGCACGTCACAAGAGAACGCCATGAGTGGAAAGCAAGCCGCGACGACCAAAGAACTCATTGACCGCATCTTCAAAGAGCCCGGCATCAAATTTGAACTGACCGAGTTCGAGAACCTCGGCAAGCCAATTCACGACATCCTCGCCGTCTACCCGAAAACCGCCACTACCGGCAAGGATGCCGGCAAGACCAAATACTACTTGAAGAGCTTTATCCCGTTTTCGACGGGCAACGAGGAGGTTCAGGTCTACGCGGAGGGCGGCAAGTCGGCTCCGGAAGAGATCGTCCGCCAGCTCTGGGTCTACAAACTGATTCACCAGTACGGCTACAAGGCCGATGAAATCGATCTGGAGAAGGCCGTCCAGTTTGGGGTCGAGGTGGGGACCAAAGCAGCGGACATCATCGTCTACACCGATTTGACCAAGGTTACGCCCAAGATCATCGTCGAATGTAAGAAACCCAAGCGCAAGGACGGTATCGAGCAGCTCAAGAGCTACATGAATGCCAAAGGCGCGCCCGTGGCGGTGTGGTCCAACGGCGCCGACAGCATCATCCTTTACCGGCCCTACCCGGCACAGTTCGATGACACGCTGTTCGACATTCCAAAACGCGGGCAAGAGCCGAAGGACGTTCTCGAAGCGAAGAAGACGCTTCTGCAACTCAAAAAGGATTTCAACTTCAAGAAGATCATCCAGGATCTTGAAGAACTGGTTCTAGCGAACAGCGGGAAAAATGAGTTCAACGAGATTTTCAAGCTGATCTTCGCCAAAATTTGGGACGAAAAAGAGGCCGAGGAAAACCGGAAGGACAAGACCGTCGAGTTTGGCAAGGCACTTGACCCGGATATTACCTATGATCGAATCAACCGCCTTTTCAAGGAGGCCGTTGCGGAGTGGCCCGGCATTTTCAAAGATGGCGAGGACATTGAGTTAACAAAGCGCCAGCTGCAGGTGTGTATTGGCCCCATTGAAGGGGTCCGCCTTCTGGGCTCGAACCTGCGGATCATGGATGACGCTTTCGAATACCTCTTACCCGCCGAAGCGAAGAAGAAAAAAGGCCAGTTCTTTACACCCCGCCATGTGGTTGAAATGTGCGTGAGGATGCTCAATCCGAAACGCACCGAGTACGTAATGGACCCCGCTTGTGGCTCCGGCGGCTTTCTTCTGCGCGCGATGGACTGGTGTTATCCCGCCACAGATACCAAGGCAAGAGAGCTGCGGAAGTTCAAGTATGCGTCCAAATACCTATGGGGGATCGATTTTGAAACGAGCGCCGCTAGAACCTCCCGAGCTCTGATGCTAATCGCTGGTGATGGGCATACCAATATCTTTGGTCCCGATGTGGACAGCCTAGACCCGAAGACCTGGTATGAAACGGCGTCGGGCCAAACACTCATGCTTGAATTGCGCAAAGCGAAGCTGACGGCTCATAAGATTCCAGAAAATGAGCCGCTCACAGATGATGAACTGGCTTGGGATTACTTCGATGAATTGAAATTCGACGTAATCTTGGCCAATCCTCCTTTCGCAGGTGAAAAGACGGACCGGAAGATGTTGGCGCGCTACGAACTGGCGAAACCTGCACTCAAACGAGCTCAAGACAAGACCCCGAAAGAGGAGCGGGATGTGCTCTTCATCGAGCGCATCCTGAAGATGCTCAAGCCCGGTGGACGGGCGGGTATCGTGTTGCCGCAGGGCAAGTTCAACAACTCCTCGCTGGCCTTCATCCGCGAGTGGATTCTGAAGAAGGCCCGGCTCCTGGCGGTCGTGGGCTTACACCCCAACACCTTCAAGCCGCATACCGGCACCAAGACTTCTCTGCTGTTCGTGCAAAAGTACACTCAGGAACAACTCGACCAGATCGCTAAGGTACATGACCAGGTGGCGGGGGCCTGCCCGGATTACGAGGGCGAGATCAGGGGCTTGCTGAAGACTTACGAAACATCTGCCGATGTGCCGGACGAATCCGTACCTGAAGCGATAGCCGACCTCATTGCCGAGCGGCTTACTGAATCGGAACCGGAAGAAACTACCGACGACGCCGGGCAGGAAGAGAACGGCGAAGCTAACCATGAGGTGCCAGCCACTGACGAAGATCGTGCAGCACTTGCCGAGGAGAAATTAAGCAGCCTCAAGGCGGCGCTGATAAATGCTAAGCAGAAGCTGATGGACTTTGGGAGCGATTTCGAAGCACTGGCGCAGCAGCATGAACAGGAAATCGCCGTAATTACTGAGACCTGGAAGGGAACGAAAGGCGAGCTGAGCGCGCATTTGAGACCTATCAAAGCCAGCCAAAAGGCTGCGCTCGCCACACTGAAGGAAACCCAGAAGGATAAGTTGAAAACCATCAAGGCCGAAATCAAGGCACTTGAGATACAGATTCCGCAGGCCGAATTCGAGCTGAAGCTACTTAGCAA
The DNA here is from genome assembly GCA_003135475.1 of Acidobacteriaceae bacterium. GTDB lineage: Bacteria > Acidobacteriota > Terriglobia > Terriglobales > Acidobacteriaceae > Bog-257. The sequence continues at coordinate 6,767 of PLBW01000232.1, read as the reverse complement.
TCGCGGCAAGCTGACGTTAGTGCTGGAAGACGCCGAACTGATCGGTACGCTCAAAGAACGCTGGATCGCCGCCGAGGTGGCCAAGCAGCTCGACTACCCGATCTTCATGGCGGTGAGCGATCGCGGCGGCAAGGATAATTCTGGGGATTACAAGTACGTTTTAGATGAGCAAGGGAGCTTGGTCGAGTTTCCGGACGGCCACCCGCAGGAAGGGCAGCTCGTCGTCGATCAAGACTTGGTGAACTATGACTTGCGCGCCGCCGATTTGGATGAAGGTGCCGAGATTCCAGACGACAAGCTTTGTGTTGCGGAGGCGTTTGTCCACTTCGCTCAGGCGCAGCAGTTAAACTTCTGGAGGAAGCTCTAGTGGCGCAGTGGACAACTATTCCCAACAGGGAGATTCAATCGGCTCGAAGAAGTGACGCTGAGTTTTTCAAAGAGGAATACACCAACTCTGTCGGGATGGTAAGGCGTTCCGGTGGGCGAGTCTTCGGGCATTGGGGGTTACGGTTGTGTCTGGCCCCTTCGGTTCCTCCCTAAAGAGTAGTGATTACACGGAGCACGGAATACCGCTCATTCGGATTTCAGATCTCGAAAGCTTCTCGATCAATCGGAGCAACCTTGTATTTATTTCAGAATCGTCTCACAGGCGAATCATTGGTTCAGAACTTAGGCACGGTGATCTTGTTCTTTCCAAAGTCGGCAACTCAATCGGTATAGTTTCAATCCTCGATTCTGATTTCAGTAAAGCTAACATTTCAGAAAACAATATCGGAATTAGATTCCACCCTGGAGCTTCGCTTGCCCTGAAGCACTTCCTCTTGGCGTACTTGAACTGTCATTTCGGACAGCGTGAGATTCTGCGAAGGAGAAGTGGCAATGCACAGCCAAAGCTGAATATCAACGATGTTTACGGACTGGAGTTGCCTATGGCCTCAGAGGCGCTTCAGGAAGAAGTCAGCGAAATCATCCAAGATAGTCAGGGCAGTTGAAGCAGTCACGAACACTGTATCAGCAGGCTCAGCAACTTCTCCACGCCGGGCTTGGTCTGGACAAGCTCAAGTTAGAGAAGCCTGTGGGCTGCACGGCGCGCCTTAGCGAGTGCATGGCCCACGCCGGATTGATGCTGACTACTTTCAAATTCCGTTTCGTCAAATCGAAGCTCAACTCGACAAGTATTCACCCGTCCAGTTGCATACGCTAGTAGATTTGAAAAAGGGAATAGAAGTGGGGTCGGCGGCCTATCAAACTAACGGCTGCCCATTTATTCGTGTTTCCAATATTAAAGAGATGGGTATTGAAGTCGGTGGAAGTGACAAGTACGTCTCACCTGAGCGTTTTGCAAAACTCAAGAGTTACCGCCCGCAGATTGGAGAACTGTTGCTGACAAAAGACGGATCTCCGGGTATTGCTCTCTCACTGGACGAACAGTGTGATGGAATCACCTCGGGTGGCGTCGTTCGGCTCCAACCAAAAGGGAAAGGCATCCCGAATGAGTACCTAGCGCTGGTCATCAATTCTCAAGCATGCAGAATGCAGGTCGAGCGGGAATGCTCAGGGGCTGTAATTCTTCACTGGAAACCATCGTCGATTCGAAAGTTGCGCATTCCTATTTTGGCGGCGCCGGTCATGCAGAGAATCGCAGCGCTGGTGATTGACGCGAAGCGCACAAGACGTAAGTCAGGCGAACTTATCGAACAAGCAAAAAAACGGGTCGAACAACTCATCGAGGAGGCCGTACAGCCATGAACCTGTCCACCGAAGACACGAGGCTACTGGAGGAGCTGTGCGAGCAGCATGGCGTGAGCCACGAAAAGGTACTGAAGCTGCTGGATGCCGTACGCGAGCATGAGTTCAAGGAACGCCGCACAGGGGTGTATGACGCTCTGCGCGAGATCCTCAAGAGCAAGCCTGCGCAACACACGGAGCGGCCTGCATGAGCGACGGTGCTGGCAACGAGCGCTTCGTCAAGGACCCGAGCATACTCGTGGAGCTATGTCGCGAAGTCATTGACCAGCTCGATGAAAGTTCAGATGCAGCTGTTGCCGAACAAGAAGCGCAGTTGCGCGCGATTGCAAAGGCGGTTGAACAGCTTGAGAAGTCCGGTGTCCCCGTTCCCGATCCGTTGCGCGCCGAGAAGACGCGCCTCGCTGCTTCTCTCGCAGTGCACACGGACGCCAAGGAAGCACTGGCGCGGTTGGCCGACGAGTTTCAGGAAATCCTTACGGACTTGCGGAATCGTCTGGGACAGAACACACCTTCCGTCTCGACCAAAACCAAGCCGCGTGGGAAGCGCTCGAAGTCGCCGAGGACGCACCGGCGTGTGTTGCGCGAGCAAATCGTCCGCGCCTTGAAGAAGTTGGGCGGAAAGGCACGGGTGTCTGACGTGATCAAGGAAATGAGCCGGCAGCTGGAGGGCAAGCTCCTGCCCGGCGATCTTGCAGTCCGGCCGGATGGTAAGACGATTGTGTGGCAGAACAACGCCCAATGGGAACGACTGAAAATGCGACAGGACGGTATTCTGCGAGATGATTCACCGTCGGGCATTTGGGAGCTTGTGAAGGAGCACCAATGAAATTCCGCAAGCTAACGATTGAGAACTACAAGTCCTTCCAGTTCCCGACTGAGATCGTATTCCCGATGGGGGAAGCCGGCCGCAGCATTTTCCTGATCGGCGGCATGAACGGGGCGGGCAAGACAGCGATCATGGAGGCCGTGACCTACTGCCTCTATGGGGGCAAGACTGACGAAATCTTCCGCAACATCAACCGGCGCGAGAAAGCCAAGGGCAATGCTAATGTGGCCTTTGAGCTGGTTATCGAAATGGACGACCATTCGGAACTGGTGGTCAAACGCTCGTGGACGGCCGGCGCGGTGAGCGAACCCAAGCCTCGCGACCGGACCGAGCGGCTGGTGGTGGTGCGCGACGGTAAGCGGGTGTCGGTTCAGAATCAGGAGATTTGGCAGGACTTCATCCGCGCGGCGATTCCGCCGGGCATTACTCAGTTCTTCTTCTTTGACGGCGAAAAAATTCAGGAGATTGCAGCCGATGACCATTCCGAGGTGCGGCTCAAGTCGTCACTCGAAGCTGCGCTGGGAATCCAGTACATCAACCGACTGGCTAGCGACATTGTCTGGATAAAATAGGAGGAGCGGAGGAGTTTCGTCGAAATCTCCGACGAGGACCTGGAATTCAAGCAGAGTGGGCTGAAACGCGAGAAAAGCAAGCAGGTGCGCAAACACCAGGAACGTGATGGCGTGCGTACAGAGCTGGACGCCTTCAAGGCGCAACTGGAAGAAGCCAGGAAGCGCTTTGAGGCCACCTTTCACGCCGCTCCGGAGTCGCGCGAAGCGATGCGCGAGCAGGAGAAGAAGCGCGTGCTGGTCGCCAACCGGCTGGCGCAAGTAGAAAGCGAGATCCGCAGCCTATGTGAGAAGGCCCTGCCCTTCAGTATCGCGGGCAAGCTGTTTGACGGGATCAGGCGTCGGATCGAGGCCGAGCGCGAGTCGGCCAGCGGTGAAGCGATCAAAGAGAACGCATCTACCCTGGCGAAACGCATCGTTCGCGTGGTCGAGGAGCCAGAACCGATCTACACCGAGAAACTGTCCGACGAGCGCATGGCGGAGCTGGAGCGGCGCATTTTCCGGCTGCTAAAAGAAGGCGACCCCAGGGCGAACGTGGCGAGGGTACTGGACCTGTCGGATCGCGATGCAGCACGGGTATTAAACCGAATGGAATCGCTCGAAGGCAGTGACGTGTTTCTTCTGAAGCCGTTGCTGGAGGAAGCGCACAGCCTGGAGTTGCAAATACGCCAGCTCGAAGGTCTCGTTCAGGGTGGCGCGTTGACATCCACCGAGCGCGATCTTTTCGACCAGTTGCAGGCGGAAATGGAGAGCTGCTCCACGCAGATCGGGCGCAAGACCGAGCAATTGCGACTAGTGGAGGAAAACATCCTCGCGTTGGGAAAGCGCATCGGCGACATCGAGGTGGAGATCGAGAAGCTTTACGAGAAGCACAACGTCTCGAAGGAGAAGGCGGACTTCATCGAGGAGTGCGATGCAATTGCCAGTGTGCTGAACCAGTTCATCGTACGGTTGCGCAAAAACAAGGTACATCTGCTGCAAGAGAAAACCTTCGAGATGTACCGGTTGCTGTCCAGCCGCAGCGGACTGATCAAGGACATTACCATCGACGACAAAACTTACGAGGTCCGAATCACTGATCGCAACGGGCACGAGATTCGAAAATCGGCACTGTCGGCTGGTGAAAAGGAAGTGTTTGCGGTGTCGCTGCTGTGGGGACTGGCGCAAACCAGCGAGCTGAAGTTGCCGATTATCATCGACACGCCGTTGTCGCGCCTGGACAGCACGCACCGCGACAACATCATAAACAACTACTTCCCGAATGCAGGCGAACAAGTGGTAATTCTGTCGACTGACACAGAGATCGACAACAACTACTACCGATCCTTGAAGCCGCGCCTGAGCGGCGCTGCGAGTCTGGAGTTCGACCAGCGGCAGGAACTGACGACCTTCCGGCAGGGGTATTTCTGGGAGAAGAACCATGGCTGACCGGCTCTACACATCGAGCGAAGCCGATGAGGTGCTTAGCGCCTTGCGCTTCGAAACCAAGCTGGAAAAGGCGACGCTCGCGCGGATAGCCTTTGCGCTTTCGCTGGTGAAGGACGGGCCTGCTGTCGCTCCGAGCCCGAGCTTCAGCGGTGGCGAGATGAAACGACCGACCTTCATTGGCGAAGAGGAAGTTTTTCTCCGCACACTGATTGCCCACACATATGGAAAGCGGGACTTCGGCGAGGATGAGTTCTTCTCCAATCGTTCAATCGTCAAGAATCATATCGACAGCGGCGCGGCGCTGTTGGCGCAGATGTTCCAGGAGGCGGGCCGCAGCGGCGACGGGTTGATTCTGCGGCTGGTGGATGAAGTAGAGTTTGCCGGCCGGCGCGAACAGCTTGGCAGCGGGCTAGACATCTTCATCGGCCGGACGCTGTTGCAGCGGGCCGAGCTCGTCATGGAGCTGAACAACACAGCAAAGCACGCCAACTCGCATCTGGCTATCATGGGCAAGCCGGGCGTGGGCAAGACCCAGTTTCTGTTGAAGATATTGACCGACATCCGGATTCAGTCAAACTACCAGACGAACTTCATTTACTTTGATTACAAGGGCGATGTCGTGGACAATGGGCGCTTTCTTGAACTGGCGCGGGTGCAACCATTTCGACTGTTGCAAGGTGGGCTGGGCCTGCCTATCAACCCGTTCATCCTGCCTTCTTACGACGAGCAGACCATAAACGTTTCTGCCCGCGAAAAGGCCGAGAGCTTCGCCTCAATCAGCAGTAAGCTAGGCGTTGTTCAAAAGGGGGCACTAACGGAGGCGATTCGGGCAGCCTATGCTAAGAGGGTCGGAGCAGCAGCTCCCTACCCGGATTTCCAAGATGTGTTTGAGATAGCCGTTGCTGCTTACGAGGCGGATGGGAAGAAGGACGACAGCCTCATCGAGGTCTTAAGGGATCTCTCGGATTTTGAACTTTTCTGGCGGCATGGCAGCGAGACTCCTCCAATTGACCGCTTGTCAAACCGCACCATACTGATAGATGTACATGCGATGCCGGTGCTGAAAGAGCTGGTGGCGTATCTCGTCATCGAGCGGCTCTACAAGGAGATGGCGACGCTGCCTGACAGCCCAGTGACGGAGGACCGCCGGACCGTTCGAACCATCCTCGTCATCGACGAGGCTCACAACTACCTCGGCCAGAAGAACATCTTTCTACAGCGGATCATCCGTGAGGGTCGCTCAAAGGGCGTCGTGGTGTTTTTCGCCAGCCAGTCGCCAAACGATTACCAGCAAAAGTTCTTCAACTTCCAAGAGCTGCTGGAATTCACGTATGTCTTCCAGTGCGATGGCGTCACTTCAGGGTCAGTGCAAGACATTCTTGGTTGCGGCGCAAGAAGTGCGAAGGATCTCCAGACTGAGATCGCGCGACTGGAACCGTGGCAGGTCATCGCACGCAGTCAGGAGAAGACCGAGGAGTTCGTGAAGTTCACGGCCGAAGCGTTCTACAAGAGCTACTCCTAGGCACGAAAACCGGCCGGTTCGCAGTAGTGATGGGGCCGTCACCCACGGTCCGCCCGTCACGCCGCTCGCCGGGTTCGATGGCATGACCTGGCCGACGACAAGCCAGTCGAACAACATCCGGATCGCAGCGAGATGCAGCTTGACGGAAGGCGCGGCCACGCGCTGCTGCAGGTCCTCGACATAAGCGGCGACGTGGACGGGCTGCACGTCGCGGCGCTGGTCGAGGTCTCGCGCCTCACACCAGGCGGCAAAGTCGGCCGCCGCCTTCGCATAGGCCTTCCGAGTGTTCGGGTTGCGAATGTTGGCGGTGAAAAACTCGAAGACGCGCTTGGCGGTCCGCGCGTCAGGAGCAAAAGAGAGCGGGCAGAGTGATGCCGGCACTTGACCGGATTCCGGTGTTCCTGATTACGACCAATTCCTCCGCCATGCCGCGGGGGCCCTCATGTTATGAATGATAACGTCCTTTATCATTCATAACATCCCACGCTGACCTCTGGCCCTCCTACTGCGGAGCGGGTCCCAAAGATCGGCCCGAGCAGTGCACGGCTGCCCTGAAGGAGCACCAGGGGTTTCTGAAGGGCAAACGGAAGAACTCACCTCTGCCCCTGGCCAGTGAGTTCATCGCCACGGCGCGGCAATGGATCACCGAATACAACTCGCAGCATCCCCATGG